>JACMKH010000482.1 GCA_014380205.1 Sphingomonadaceae bacterium | reverse complement strand
GTGTTCGGCTATCTCGGCATGGCCTATGCGATGGTGGCGATCGGCGTGGTCGGCTTCGTCGTCTGGGCGCACCACATGTTCACGGTCGGCATGAGCGTGAACGTCAAAATGTATTTTACCGCCGCGACGATGATCATCGCGGTGCCCACCGGGATCAAGATCTTCTCGTGGATCGCGACGATGTGGGGCGGCTCGATCAGCTTCAATACGCCGATGCTGTGGGCGCTGGGCTTCATCTTCATGTTCACCGTCGGCGGCGTCACCGGCGTGGTGCTCGCCAACGCGGGCTTCGACGACTATGTCCACGACACCTATTACGTCGTCGCGCATTTCCATTATGTGCTCTCGCTCGGCGCGGTGTTCAGCCTGTTCGCGGGCTTCTACTACTGGTTCGCCAAGATGTGGGGGCGGCAGTACAACGAGCTGCTCGGCCAGCTCCACTTCTGGGTGTTCTTCATCGGGGTCAACGTGCTGTTTTTCCCGATGCACTTCCTCGGGCTCGACGGCATGCCGCGGCGCTACCCCGACTATCCCGACGCGTTTGAGCCCTACAACAGCCTCGCGACGACGGGTTACATGATCATGGCGGCCTCGATGGCGATCTTCTTCATCAACATCTTCTGGTCGCTCGCGGCGGGGCGGCGCGCCGAGGACAACCCGTGGGGCGAGGGAGCCACGACGCTCGAATGGACGCTGTCGAGCCCGCCGCCCTACCACCAGTTCAACAAGCTGCCGCATATCGACTAAAGCCCCTCCCGCTTGCGGTTGGGGTGGGTCTGTCGTCTCATCGATGGCCCACCCGAGAACGCCAACCCCCACCCCCAACCCCTCCCGCAAGCGGGAGGGGGGAGCGACATGACAATCGCCACCGCCCCCTCCCGCCCCCTCATCGCCGACTGGCGCGATTTCTACGCGCTGACCAAGCCGGGCGTGATGCGGCTCGTCGTGTTCACCGGGCTCGCCGGGATGCTCGTCGCGCCCGCGGCGCTCGATCCCGTGCTCGGCTTCGCCGCGATCCTCGCCATCGCGCTCGGCCATGGCGCGGCGGCGGCGCTCAACCAGTGGCATGAATCCGATATCGACGCGCTGATGAAGCGCACCGCCGGCCGTCCGATCCCCGCCGGACGGATGGACCGCGACGCCGCGCTCCACTTCGGCGTGGGGCTCGGCGTGTTCTCGGTCGTGCTGATGGGCGTCGCGGCCAACTGGCTCGCCGCCGCGTGCCTCGCCGCCGCGATCCTGTTCTACGTGCTCGTCTACACCGTCTGGCTCAAGCGCCGCACGCCCCAGAACATCGTCATCGGCGGCGCGGCGGGCGCGTTTCCGCCGCTGATCGGCTGGGTCGCCGCGACGGGCGGGGTGAGCGCGCTGCCGCTGCTGCTGTTCGCGCTGATCTTCGTCTGGACGCCGCCGCATTTCTGGGCGCTCTCGCTGTTCATCAACTCGGATTACGCGCGCGCGGGGGTGCCGATGATGACCGTGGTCGCGGGCCCCCAGGCGACACGCCGGCTGATCCTCGGCTATTCGCTGCTGCTCGCGGTCGTTGCGATCGCGCCCTGGGCGTTCGGCCTGACCGGCGCGATCTACGGCGTCACCGCCGCCGCGCTCAGCGCGGTGTTCGTCGGGCTCGCTATCGCGATCGCGCGCAACCCCGCGACCGAGCCCGCCCAAATGCGTCCCGAGAAGCGTCTGTTCGCCTTCTCGATCCTCTATCTCTTCGCCCTGTTCGGCGCGCTGGTGCTCGACGCATGGCTGGCGGCGTGACCCCCGAGGACGAGGATCTCGTCCGCCGCCGCCAGCGCGGCAGGGCGACGGTGATGGCGCTGCTGCTGCTCGGCTTCGTCGTGCTGCTCTATTTCGTCACCATCGCCAAGATCGGCGTGGTCAACGGATGAGCGCCGCCCTCGCCCGCCGCAACCGCCGCAGCGCGCTGCTCGCCTCGCTGCTCGTCGTCGTGATGGTCGCGCTGGGCTTCGCCTCGGTCCCGCTCTACCGCATCTTCTGCCAGGTCACTGGCTTCGGCGGTACGACGATGCGCGCCGACGCTTCGACGGTGGTTCAGCCGACCGGCCGCCTCGTCACCGTCCGCTTCGATTCGAACACCTCGCCGCACCTCCCCTGGAGCTTCGAGCCCGAGGCGATCACTGACCGCGTCGCGATCGGCGCGCGCGACATGGCCTTCTACCGCGCGCACAATTTCTCGGCGCGCACGATCACGGGGACCGCGGTGTTCAACGTCACCCCCCAGCGCGCGGGGCAATATTTCAACAAGATTCAGTGCTTCTGTTTTGAACAGCAGACCCTCCGCCCCGGCGAGGAGGTCCGCATGCCCGTGGTCTTCTTCGTCGATCCGGCGATCCTAGACGATCCCGAGATCGGCGGCATCGACGAGATCACCCTCTCCTACACCTTCTACCCCGTGGACGAGCCAGTGCCGGGAGGTTAGGAGACAAGCCACTAAGTCCGCTCACGCTGAGCTTGTCGAAGCGTCGGGTTCCCACCCTTCGACAAGCTCAGGGTGAGCGGAATTGGAAATGACGCCGGATCGACAGGAACGAAAAGCCATGGCCGGAGCCGCACCCGAGCACGACTATCACCTCGTCAAGCCGAGCATCTGGCCGCTGATCGGCGCGTTTTCGGCGCTGGGCATGGCGGCGGGCGCGATCATGTGGTTCCACGAGCAGCCCTATGGCGGCTGGCTGTTCTTCGCGGCGCTCGGCGCGGTGTTGTTCGTCATGTACAGCTGGTGGTCCGACGTGATCCACGAGGCGCACACCGGCGACCACACCCCGGTCGTCCAGCTCCACCTGCGCTACGGCATGATCCTGTTCATCGCCTCGGAGGTGCTGTTCTTCGTCGGCTGGTTCTGGGCCTTCTTCGGCGCGGCGCTGTTCCCCTACGCGGTCGAGGGCGTCGCGGTGTTCCCACCCGAGGGCGTCGCGGTGCTCGATCCCTTCTCGCTGCCGCTGCTCAATACGATGATCCTGCTGTGCTCGGGCACCACGGTGACCTGGGCGCACCATTGCCTGCTCGAGAACGACCGCAAGGGCCTGATCACGGGCCTCTGGCTGACCATCCTTCTCGGCATCCTGTTCACCTCGATTCAGGCCTATGAATATTGGCACGCGCCGTTCAGCTTCGGCACGCCCGAGGGCGAGGCGGAGTCCCTCGCCGACATCTACGGCTCGACCTTCTTCATGGCGACGGGCTTCCACGGCTTCCACGTCATCATCGGCACGATCTTCCTCTCGGTCTGCCTCTACCGCGCCTATCGCGGCCACTTCACGCCCAGGCAGCATTTCGGCTTCGAGGCGGCCGCCTGGTACTGGCATTTCGTCGACGTCGTCTGGTTGTTCCTGTTCGCCTCGATCTATGTCTGGGGCAGCGCGGGCGCGACCGTCCACTGACGTAAATCCTCCCCGGAACGGGGAGGATTTTCAGGGCGCGCTCCGCTATGCACTGGCGATGACCCCGCCCTCGCCGCTCTCGACCGCGCTCACCGGCGCCTGCCCGCGCTGCGGCGCGCGGACGCTGTTCGCCGGCCCCGCGAGCTTCGCGCCGGTCTGCCGCGCCTGCGGACTCGACTATGCGGGCTTCAACGTCGGCGACGGCCCCGCCGCCTTCCTCACGCTGATCATCGGCGCGCTGATGCTCGGCCTCGCGCTGACGCTCGAGTTCAGCCTCCACCCACCGATCTGGGTCCACGTCCTGCTCTGGCTCCCGCTCACCATCGCCGCGGTGGTCTACGGCCTACGCCTCGCCAAAGGCCTGTTGCTCGCGCTCGAATACCGCAACGCCGCGCGCGAAGGGCGGATCGCCGAGCGCAGGGACAAGGAATGAAGCGGCTCCCGCTCATCCCCACCCTGCTCGTCGCCGCCGCGATGGGCGTGATGATCTGGCTTGGCATCTGGCAGCTCCAGCGGCTCGGCGAGAAGCAGGCCTTGCTCGCCAACTACCGCGCCGCCGAAAGCCTCCCCGAAACCGCCTGGCCCGCCACTCCCGACCGCGCGCTGATCTTCCGCCGCGCGCGCGGCTTCTGCCTCGCGCCGGTCTCGTGGCGCGCCAAGTCTGGACGCAACCGCGCGGGCGGGAGCGGCTGGAGCCACATCGCCGCGTGCCG
>JACMKH010000481.1 GCA_014380205.1 Sphingomonadaceae bacterium | reverse complement strand
GAGCGGGCCGACGCCGGGAATCGCGAGCGCCGCGATGCCGAGCAGCGTGCCGACACCAGCGCCCAGCGCTGTCTTGCCGACGACATCGGTGACCGCCTCGCCCGCGCCGTCGGTCTCGGTGTTCTCGCCGTCGCGCTGCGCGATGATCGAGATGGCGCTGTCATTGACGCCGGCCGAACGCAGCTCGGAAACGGCGCGCTCGGCTTCGCTGCGGCTGTCGAAGACGGCCGACACAAGGTTCTGATTCATTTACTCTCTCCACAAAAAAAGGAAGGGCCAAGACGCGGTCCTCCATCACCCGCCAACGCCTCGCGATGGTCGCCCGTTCCCCCGCCGCGGACGAATCTTCGGAGAGCCGCCAGGGCGGATCATTCGCGGGGCGGAGCGAGGGCTCGCGCGGTGATTCGCGATCCTACAAACACCCCTCGACGTACTGGATGCTCGGTCCCCCGGCATGGATCGTGCGGACGGTCCTGGTCTCGTCGGTCTCGTAGCGGATGCCGCGCGCGGCTTCGTCCTCGACATAGGGCGCGGGCGTGTCGCCCGTCGTCCAGACCGTCAGATACCGCCCTTGCGGCCCGACATATTCGTGAGGCGAATCGTGGACGCGGTCGCCATAGGCCCGCGTCACCGCGCCCGCCGGATCGCCGACGCGGATTCCTTCTCGTGTCGCGATGTCCGACTCGTCCGAGAGCGAGATCCGCGTGAGCCGATTCTCCTCGATCATCACGAACAGCCCGGCCGGCGCGCGCGCGGGACGATACTCGTCGCATTCCGCGGGGTCGCCGAACGCATCGGGCTGAGCGTCCGCGCCGATCGCCGCGGTGACCTCGTCGAGTGACATCCCGATCCGCAGCGGCCCCCAGCCCTCCGCGCCGAGCGTGGCGGGTTCGGCACGATCGTCGTCCCCGGGCGCTTCGACCGCCTCCTTGGGCTCGCTCGTGACGTTCTCGCTAGGTGCGGGACCGTCCTCCCGCGAGCAGGCGGTCGTTAGGGCCAGCGTAAGCGCGGCGGCAAAGGCGATACGATATCGGGTCATGGCGCCGGTCTACGCCTGCCGGGCTGTGATCGCCAGCGATCCGGATGGCGATCCGTCGGCCCGGAACAAAAAAAGAACTTTCCTACACCCCCTCGCTTGCGTCATAGACTCGCGGATGACCGATTCGCGCTTCCCCGCCCCGCCGCCCGAAGCCGACGAGGATGATCCGCTCGCCTTCGGTCCCGTCCCCACCGCATCCAGCCGCCACGACGGATGGACGCCTCATCGCCAGCGCCAGCTGATCGCCGCGCTCGCCGCGATGGGCGTCGTCTCGCGCGCGGCCAAAGCTGTCGGGATGAGCGCCGCCTCGGCCTACAAGCTGCGCGACCGGCCCGGCGCCGAGAGCTTCCGCCTCGCCTGGGACACCGCGCTCCAGATGGCCCGCGACCACGCGTTCGGATATGCGATGGACCGCGCGCTCAACGGTTACACACGCCCGCGCTACTATCGCGGCCGCCAGATCGGCACGATCCACAGCTACGACCACCGCCTGATGATCGCCGCGCTGATGCCGCCCTCCGTCCCGCCGCATCGGCGAGGAGGGAGCCGCTGAATGAATCGCGATCGGGCGAACTTCATCAACTTCGCGGACGCAATCGGGCAGGCCGCGGCGGATCGCCCTCTCGCCCGCACCCCGCTTTTCTGCCAGTCTGACCGCATGGCGCGCACCATCATCCTCTACGCCCTCGCGCTCGCGCTCGCCGCCGCCGCGCTGCAATGGCTCGAATACCGCCATGCCGCGCGCGCCTTCTCGAGCGAAATCTACATGGTGCTGATCGCCGCCGGCTTCGCCGCGCTCGGGGTCTGGGTCGGGATCAGGCTGACGCCGCGCGCGCGGTCGACGCCGTTCGAGCGCAACGAGGCGGCGATCCGCGCGCTTGGCCTGTCGCCGCGCGAGTGCGAGATTCTCGAGCTGCTCGCCTCGGGCCAGTCGAACAAGGAGCTCGCGCGCAGCCTCGGCATCTCGCCCAACACGGTCAAGACCCATGTCGCGCGGCTCTACGAGAAGCTCGAGGTCGGCCGCCGCGTCCAGGCGATCGAAAAGGCGCGGATGCTCGCGCTTATCGAATGACCCGGGCGGGCGATTCGGGCTGAATCACCCTTTCGGGCGATAGGCCGGCGCGCCGCCCTGCCCTATTCCGGACCGATCGAATCGAAAGGGAGGCGGATATGCCGGTGATCGGAATGGGGGGCTATTTCTTTCGGGCGAAGGATCCCGCGGCGCTCAAGGCCTGGTACCGCGAGCATCTCGAGGTCGGCGGGGGCATCGGGACCGACGAGCGCGGTCAATCGAACCCCTACTGCTGGTACCACGAGGGCGGCCCGATGGTGTTCGAGCCGTTCCAGGACACGACCGACTATTTCCCGCCCGAGAAGACCGCGATGGTCAACCTCCGCGTGCGCGATCTCGATGGCCTGCTCGCGCGGCTGCGCGTCGCCGGGATCGAGGTGATCACCAAGGACGAATGGAACGGCGACGGCAGCGCGGGAAGCTTCGCGCGCATCCACGATCCCGAAGGCAATCCGATCGAGCTGTGGGAGCCGCCGGCGCAGCAGGCGGCAGAGGGGGAGACCGAGTAATGAGATACGCGCTGATCTACGGATCGCTGTCTGGCCTCGCCGTGCTCGGCGCGATCCTCGCCGGGCTCACGCTCTCGGGGCGCGACGGCTTCTTCACCTCCGAATGGTTCGGCTATCTGGTGATGCTCGTCGCGCTGAGCCTGATCTTCGTCGGCATCAAGCGCTACCGCGACGTCGAGCAGGGCGGGGTCATCCGCTTCCTTCCCGCCTTTGGGCTCGGGCTCGGCATCGCGGCCGTCGCCGGGCTCGCCTATGTCATCGCCTGGGAAGTCTATCTCGCCGCGACCGATTACGCCTTCATGGACCAGTATATCGCCTCGATCGCCGAGGCGCGCCGCGCCGAGGGTGCGTCCGAGGCCGCGATCGCCGCCGAGGTCGCGAGCTGGGAGGGCATGCGCCAGAACTACGCCAACCCGCTCTTCCGCATTCCGATCACCTTCGCCGAGATTTTCCCGGTCGGCCTCATCGTCGCGCTCGTCTCGGCGGCGCTCCTGCGCAACCCGAGGCTGCTGCCCGCCGCCCGCTGAACCCGCCTCGATCGTCCATGAAGGGAACCGCTGGCGCTTGTCGCGGTTGTCCGATCGATACGCCCCGGCAACGAAAGTCCGCCCATGCCCTCGATCAAGACCCGCGACGGCGCCGAGCTCTACGTGAAGGACTGGGGCGAGGGCCGTCCCGTGATCATGATCCACGGCTGGCCGCTGTCGGCCGACATGTGGGGCTATCAGGCGATGCGTCTCGCCGAGGCGGGGTATCGGACGATCGCTTACGACCGGCGCGGCTTCGGCCGATCGAGCCAGCCCTGGGCCGGCTATGACTATGACACGCTCGCCGACGATCTCGGCGCGGTGATCGAAGCGACCGGCGCGGCCGACGCCACGCTCGTCGGCTTCTCGATGGGCGGAGGTGAGGTCGCGCGATACCTGTCGCGGCGCGGCGGCGCGGGCGTAGCCGGCGCCGCGCTGATCGCCTCGGTCGTTCCAGGACTGCTCAAGTCCGAGAGCAACCCGTCGGGCGTCGAGGCCGCTGCGCTCGACGAGATGAAGGAAGGCATCCTCCGCGACCGGCCGAACTTCATCAAGACCTGGGCGCAGAATTATTACGGCGTCGGCTGGGTGACGAGCCCGGTCAGCGAGGAGCGCGTGCAATGGGCCGTCGCGATCGGGATGCAGTCGAGCCTCAAGGCGATGCTCGCCTGCGTCGACGCCTTCGGGACGACCGATTTCACGCCCGATCTCGCCGCCTTCACCATGCCCACGCTGATCGTCCACGGGACATCGGACGCGATCGTCCCGATCGACGCGACCTCGCGCCGCGCCGCCGCGGCGATCCCGGGCGCGCGGCTGATCGAATATGAGGGCGCGACCCACGGCGTGTGCGAGACCGAAAGGGAGCGGCTGGCGCAGGACCTGCTCGACTTTCTCGCCGCCTGAGCGCGCCATCGCCGCTGGTCAAGCGCCTCGCGCGGGATTACAACCTCCCCGTCGCAATCCGGGGTCGCAATGAATTTCCTCAAGACGCTTGGCTGGGTGGTGCTCACGGTGCTCGTCGTGGTCTTCTCGATCGACAACTGGACCCCGGTCGACGTCAACCTCTGGGGCAATCTCCAGGCGCGGATCAAGCTGCCGATCCTGATGCTGCTGAGCTTCCTGCTCGGCCTCGTCCCCGCGCTCGTCTACTACCGCACCAAGAGCTGGCGCGCGACGCGGCGGCTGAGCTCGGTCGAGCGCGAGCTCGAGGATGTCCGCGGCTTCCGGCGATACAGCCCGCCGACGACGCCCGAGGCGCCTTCCGCCGAGCCCGTGTCGCAGCGCATCGGCGCGGGGCCCGCCGGGCCGGTGCGGACGGGAGAGCTGCCGTGAGGAGCCCGATCTATGTCGCGCTCGACACGCCCGAGCTCGACCGCGCGCGCGCGCTCGCGCAGGAGGTCCATCACCATGTCGGCGGGATCAAGCTCGGCCTCGAGTTCTTCGCGGCCAACGGCGCGGCGGGGGTGCGCGAGATGGCTGCGGTCGAGCTGCCGATCTTCCTCGACCTGAAGCTTCACGACATCCCCAACACCGTCGCTAAGGCGATGCAGGCGCTGCGCCCGATCGAGCCCGCGATCGTCACCATCCACGCCGCCGGCGGCCGCGCGATGATGGAGGACGCCAAGGCCGCCGCGCCGTGCCACACCAAGGTCATCGGCGTGACCATGCTGACCAGCCTCGACGACGAGGATTTGGAGGCGGTCGGCTGCCGCGGCGATGCGCACGAGCAGGTCATGCGGCTGACCGAGCTCGCGCGCGCATCGGGGCTCGACGGGGTCGTCTGCTCGGGCCACGAGGTCAAGGCGGCGAAGAAGCTTTGGCCCGGCGGCTTCTTCATCGTGCCGGGCGTGCGCCCGCTCAACGGCAGCGGCAAGGCCGACCAGAAGCGCACGGTGACGCCGCGCGAGGCGATGGACCAGGGCGCCTCGATCATCGTCGTGGGCCGCCCGATCACCGGCGCCGAAAAGCCCGACCTCGCCGCCCGCGAGATCGAGGCGACGCTCTAAGCCCACCATCGGCTGATCATGCCGCTCAAGGTCAAGATTTGCGGTCTTTCCACGCCCGAGACGGTCGACGCGGCCGTGCGCCACGGCGCGTTCGCGCTCGGCTTCGTGTTTCACGGCAAGAGCCCGCGCAACGTCTCGATCGAGCAGGCGGCGGCGCTGATGGAGCGCGTGCCGATGGATCGCGTGTGCGTCGGCGTGTTCGTGGATCCCGACGACGAGCAGATCAACGCCGTGCGACGCCGCTGCCGGATGGGCGGCATCCAGTTTCATGGGGTCGAGACGCCCGAGCGGCTTGCGCAGCTCAAGCAAGGCGCGGCGGCGGGGCTCCAGACGATCAAGGCGATCCCAGTCAAATCGGCGAACGACGTGCTTGCCGCGCGCGGCTACGCGCGGATCGCGACGATGGTGCTGTTCGACGCGAAGACGCCGCCCGGCGCCAAGCTTCCGGGGGGGATGGGGCTGCGATTCGACTGGACGCTGATCCGCGAGCACCACAATTGGATCCCGTTCGGCGTCTCGGGCGGGCTCGACGCGGGCAATGTCCACGAGGCGATTCAGGTGACGCGCACCGATTTCGTCGATGTCTCCTCGGGGGTCGAGAGCGCGCCCGGGGTCAAGGATGTGGACAAGATCGCGGGCTTTCTCCAAGCCGCGCACGCGCGATGACCAGCCCCAATTCCTACCGCACTAAGCCCCCCGCGCAGGCGAACAGCCTCCGCCAACAGCCTGACTCGCGCGGGCATTTCGGCGAGTTCGGCGGGCGGTTCGTCGCCGAGACTCTGATGCCGCTGATCCTCGCGCTCGAGCGCGAATATCGCACCGCGCAGGCTGATCCAGCCTTCGCCGCCGAGTTCGACGATCTGCTCGAACATTATGTCGGCCGCCCTTCCCCGCTCTATTTCGCCGAGCGGCTTACCGAAGCGGTGCGCGAGAGCGCCGGCCCAAGCAACGGCGCGCAGATTTGGTTCAAGCGCGACGAGCTCAACCACACCGGGGCGCACAAGATCAACAATTGCATCGGCCAGATCCTGCTCGCAATCCGCATGGGGAAGACGCGGATCATCGCCGAGACCGGCGCGGGCCAGCACGGCGTCGCCACCGCGACGGTCGCCGCGCGCTTCGGCCTGCCCTGCGTGGTCTACATGGGCACGCGCGACATCGAGCGGCAGCAGCCCAACGTGTTCCGCATGAAGCTGCTCGGCGCCGAGGTGGTCGCGGTGACCAGCGGCGCGAGGACGCTCAAGGACGCGATGAACGAGGCGCTGCGCGACTGGGTCGCCAACGTCCACGACACTTTCTATATCATCGGCACCGCCGCCGGCCCGCATCCCTATCCCGAGCTCGTCCGCGATTTTCAGAGCGTGATCGGCAAAGAGGCGCGCGCGCAGATGCTCGCGCGGACCGGACGGCTGCCCGATCTGCTCGTCGCCGCGATCGGCGGCGGCTCGAACGCGATCGGGCTGTTCCATCCCTTCCTCGACGATGCCGAAGTGAAAATGCTCGGCGTCGAGGCGGCGGGCGAAGGTTTGGACAAGAAGCACGCCGCGAGCCTCGCGGGCGGGGAGCCCGGCGTCCTCCACGGCAACCGCACCTTCCTGCTTCAGGACGCCGACGGCCAGATCGCCGAGGCGCATTCGATCTCGGCCGGGCTCGACTATCCTGGCGTCGGCCCCGAGCACGCCTGGCTCAAACAGATCGGTCGCGTCGACTACGAAAGCGCGACCGACGCCGAAGCGCTCGACGCCTTCCAGCTGCTCTGCCGCACCGAGGGGATCATCCCCGCGCTCGAGCCGAGCCACGCGATCGCCGCGGCGGCGCGGCGGGCGAGGGAGATGGAGCGCGATGCCATCATCCTGTGCAACCTGTGCGGGCGGGGGGACAAGGACATCTTCACTGTGGCGGACGCGCTCGGGGTCGAGATATGACGGCGGGGGAAGGCGCGCCGCTCGCGCGCGCGTTTGGGTCGGACCCCGCCCTCGTCGCTTTCGTAACTGCCGGTGATCCCTCACCCGCCGACATGCCTGCGATTCTTGAAGCCCTCGTCGAGGGCGGCGCGGACGTGATAGAGCTCGGCATGCCCTTCACCGATCCGATGGCGGACGGACCTGCTATCCAGGCGGCGAACCTGCGAAGCCTTGGCGCAGGCACGAAGACGGCAGACATTTTCAATATCGCGCAACGCTTTACCGCGCAGCATAAGCGCACACCGCTGGTTCTTATGGGCTACGCCAACCCCATGCTCCGCCGCGGCCCCGAATGGTTCGCCGAACGCTGCGCCGCCGCGCGCGTCTCCGGCGTGATCTGCGTCGACCTGCCCCCCGAGGAGGACGATTCGCTCGGCCCCGCGCTCCGCGCCGCAGGCGTCGCCACGATCCGCCTCGCCACCCCCACCACCGACGCCGCGCGGCTCCCCGCCGT
>JACMKH010000480.1 GCA_014380205.1 Sphingomonadaceae bacterium | reverse complement strand
GGGGCCAGGCGCGGCGTTCGAGGCGGCCCTCGACGAGCCGGTAATCGACCTTCTGGAGCGAGGAGCGCGGCGCGCCGTCGTGATTGGCCCAGCCGCGCCGGACGAAGGCGAGCAGCAAGTCGCTGTCCGCGCCGCTTCCCCCTTGGAAGGCGGCCTGCGCCGCGCCCGCCTCATCGCGACTCACGCGCGCCACGGCTTGCGAGAGATCGTTGGTCAGCGCGGCATTCATCCGGCGAAGGTCGTCGCTCGCGGCGAGCGCGCGCTGCGAGCCCGCCTGCGCGTCGACGCTGAACGCGAGCAAGGCCACGCCAGCCACCGAGATGATCGCGAAGACGAACAGCGCGACGAGCAGCTCGGCGAGGGTGAAACCGCGCTGGCCGGTCATGTCGGCGCGAACCGGAAGACGGTGAGCGTCGCGACGGTGTCGCCGAGCTCGTTCTCGATCGCGACGTCGATCTGGAGGATGCGCGGCTCGGGCGATCCGCTCGTGAAGCGCGTCCAGCGCCACGTCCGCCCGCCATTGGCCTCCTCGCCATCCTCGCTGCCCTGCGCGGGCGGCGCGGGATCGGTTAGCGCCTCGACCGCGATGTTGCGTGCGACGATCTGGCCGATCGTGCGGTCGGCGATCCGCGTGGTATTGGTCAGGGTCACGGTCTCAAGGTTGAGCAGCGCGAGCGCGGCGATGCTGAACACCGCGAGCGCGACGAGCATCTCAAGCAGGGTGAAACCCGCCTCGCACTGGCGAGGATCAGCCCTCGACATCGATCGTCCCGTCGGCGCCAATCGCGACCTGGATCTCCTCGCCCTCGCGCGCCAGAGTGACGCGGAGCGGATCGTTGAGCCCGGTCGCGTCGAACACGATGCGCGCGCGGCCGGTTCCGGAGGGCGGGACGGCGACCGAGGCGTCCTCGGGCCAGACGCGATCGGTGAAGGGCTGGTCGGCGACGGCCGTCCATTGGCCGTCGGCGTAACGCTCGAAGCCATAGCCCGCGGGCGAAACCCACAGCGCGATATCGCGCGATTCGACGATCGCGGCGGTTTGCGCGGCGCGCGCGCGCGCGGCGAAGCGCTCGGCGTCGTCGATCAGCCGGCCGCGCGGATCAGGCATGGTGAGCACGACGGTGCTCGCGAGGAGCGCGATGACGACGAGGACGACCATCAGCTCAACGAGGGTAAAGCCTGATGATCCTCCCCGGAATGGGGAGGATTTATCCCCAGTTGCCGATGTCGGCATTTTCGGCCTCGCCGCCCGGCTGGCCGTCGGCGCCGAGCGTGAAGATGTCTAAGGGGCCCCCGCTGCGCGCGCCGGGGAGCGTGTAGTGGTAAGGACGGCCCCAAGGGTCGTCGGGAAGGCGGCGGATGTAGCCGCCCTGGCGGTAGCGTTCAGGCCGCGTGAGGCCGGCGGGCGCGGTGACGAGCGCCTGAAGGCCCTGCTCGGCGCGCGGATAGGCCATCATGTCGAGCCGGTATTGCTCGAGCGCCGATTCGAGCGCGGCGACGTCGGCGCGGACCTTGGTCGCGTTGGCCTGGTCGGCGGCAGGGAGGACGTTGATCACGACGATCGTCGCGAGCAGGCCGATGATGACGAGCACGACCATGAGCTCGACGAGAGTGAAGCCCTCGTCATTGCCGCGCAGGCAGGAATCTGCTTCCTTCTTCCGCACCCGGCTCAAGAAAAGCAGATTCCTGCCTTCGCGGGAATGACGGGGAGGGGTACGACGCGGCATCGCTCAGGCTCCGGCAAGCGTGTTGAGTTGGAGGATGGGGAGGAGGATCGCGAGGACGATCAGCGTCACGACGACGCCCATCACCACGATGATCCCGGGCTCGAGCAAGGAAAGCGCCGCGGACGTGAAACTGTCGAACTCGCGCTCGAGATATTCGGCGGCGCGCGCGAGCATCGCGTCGAGCCGCCCCGCGCTCTCGCCCGCGGCGGCGAGATAGAGCAGCAGCGGTGGAAACACGTCCGCGCGGCGCAGCGCGGCGGAGAGGCTGCCGCCCGTGCGGATCGACTCCGCGATGTCCTCGGAGGCGGCGCGCAGCGCGCGGTTGCGGATCGTGCCCGTCGTCAGGGTCAGGCCTTCGAGCAGCGGCAGGCGGCTCGCGACCATCGTCGAGAGCGTTCGCGCCATCCGCGCGGCGTGAAGATCACGGACGAGGCGGCCGATCAGCGGAAGGCGAAGGATGCGCGCATCGACCGCGAGCGCGAAACGTGGGCTGTGCATCGCGCGCCACCAGGCGAGCGCGGCGAGCGCGGCGGCGAGCGCGAGCGCCCACCACCAGCCCGCGAAAAATTCGCTGAGGCCGATCACGGCTCGCGTGAGCAGCGGGAGCTGCTGGCCGACGCTGTCGAACTGCTCGACCACCCTCGGCACGACGAACGCCATCAGCGCGGCGACGACGACCACCGCGACCACCGCGAGCACCACCGGATAGGCGAGAGCGGTGAGCACCTTGCCGCGAATCTCGGCCTGGCGTTCGAGCAGGTCGGCGAGGCGCGTGAGGATCGTCGGCAGGCTGCCCGAGCTTTCGCCCGCGGCGACCATCGCGCGATAGAGCGGCGGGAAGCTCGCCGCCTCGCGCTCCATCGCGCGCGACAGGCGGCGGCCCTCGACGACGCCGGCGTGGACCGAGACGAGGATACGGCGCGCGGGGTCGCGATCGTGCTGGCGCGCGATCGTGCGCAGCGCCTCCTCGAGCGGGCTGACCTCGATCAGCGTCGCGAGCTGGCGCGTGAACAAAGTGAGCTGCTTGGTGGTGAGCGTCCGGCGCAGACTGATATTGCGCGAAAGCAGCGGCGCGCTGTCGTTCGCGGGCGAGGGCTGGGCGATGGCCCCGCCGGGCTCGATCCGCACGACATAGAAGCGCCGCGCGTCGAGCCGCGCCCTCGCGTCGTCGATGCTCGCGCCGATCACGCTGCCGCGCCGCTCGTGACCCGCGGTGTCGAGCGCGAGATAGTCGAAGCTAGGCATCGGCCGGTTCCTCGGCGCGCGCCACGCGCACCGCCTCCTCGGCGCTGGTCACGCCCTCGCGCACCAGTGCGCGCGCCGCCGCGCCTAGCGTGTCGGCATGGGCGAAGGCATGCGCGGCGATTCGCTGCTCGTCGCCGCCCGCGTTGATCATCTTGCGAACGGCGTCGTCGACGCGGAGCGCCTCGAACACGCCGATCCGGCCGCGATAGCCGCTGTGATTGCACGCTTCGCAGCCGCGCGCCTCGTGGATGGTCGCGCCTGGATCGAGACCGAGCAGCGCTCGCGCCGATTGCGAAGCCTCCACCGGCTCCCGGCACGCTTCGCACAGCCGCCGCACGAGCCGCTGCGCGATCACCGCGCGCAGGGTCGAGGCGAGCAGGAAAGGCTCGACCTTCATATCGCGCATGCGGGTGACCGCGCCGACCGCATCGTTGGTGTGGACCGTCGAGAGGACGAGGTGGCCGGTGAGCGAAGCCTGCACCGCGATCTCGGCGGTCTCGCGGTCGCGGATCTCGCCGACCATGACGATGTCGGGATCCTGGCGCAAAATCGCGCGCAGCCCCGTCGCGAATCCGAAGCCGACCTTGGGGTTGACCTGGGTCTGGCCGACGCCCTCGATCGCATATTCGACAGGATCCTCGACGGTGAGGATGTTGCGCGTCGTGTCGTTCAGGAGGCGCAGCCCCGCGTAGAGCGAGGTTGTCTTGCCCGATCCGGTCGGCCCCGTGACGAGAATGATGCCGTTGGGCTCGGCGAGCGCGGCGCGGAACAGCCGCTCAATCGCGGGCGGCATGCCGAGCGCCTCGAGCGCGATTCCCGCATTGTCCTTGTCGAGGATGCGCAGCACGACGCGCTCGCCCGCGCGGCTCGGCAGGGTCGAGACGCGGACATCGAGCAGCTTGCCACCGAGCGTCAGCCCGATGCGCCCATCCTGCGGCACGCGGCGCTCGGCGATGTCGAGCCGCGCCATCACCTTGATCCGGCTGACGACGACCGGCGCGACGTGCGCGGGCATGCGCAAAGTCTCGCGCAGCACGCCGTCGATCCGCATGCGGACGACAAGGCCGGTTTCGTATGGCTCGATGTGGATATCGGAGACGCCCTGGCGCGCGGCTTCAGCGATGATGCCGTTGATGAGGCGGATCGCCGGAGCATCGTCGGCGGTATCGAGCAGATCGTCGGCGCTCGGCAGATCGG
>JACMKH010000479.1 GCA_014380205.1 Sphingomonadaceae bacterium | reverse complement strand
GCCGCGGTCCGCCGCGCGCGCAAGCTCGAGCGCAAGCGGCTCGAGCGCGACGGCATCCGCGCCTAGCCTCGCCGATCGATTGCTTTGAAGAGGGCCACTCCATAGGGGTGGCCTTTTCCGTATCCGGCTCGGGGAATCGCACATGTCCGTCACCGCCGTCCCCCTCCGCCCGATCGCGCGAAGCACGCTGGTCAAGCTGTGGATCGGCATCGCGGCGATGCTGTTCGGCGCGGCCGCGCTGGCGTGGTCCGTCGATTCGCCGCTTACGACCACCGAATCGGGTTTGCGCTATCAGACCCTCGAACCCGGCGAAGGCGGCTCGCACCCTGGCCGCGACGATTTGGTGCTGATCGATTACGAAGGGCGCCTGGCCGACGGCACGGTTTTCGATTCGGGCGAACGTGTCGACAATCCCGTGGCCGGCTTCATCCCGGGATTCACCGAAGCGCTGATGCTCATGACCAAAGGCGAGCGCGCGCGTTTCTGGATTCCGGCGGACCTCGCTTATGGCGACGACCCGCCTCCCAACAGCGACATCCCGCCGGGTGCCACGCTCGAGTTCACCATCACCCTCCACGAGTTCATCACGCAGGAGCAGCTGATGCAGCTCCAGATGCAGATGATGCAACAGCAGATGATGCAGGGCGGCGGCATGCCGGGCGCCGCGCCTCCTGGCGAGGCTCCCGCTCCGACCGCCGAAGGCGCCCCGCCCCCCGGAATGTAGCGCTCAGCTCCGCCGGAACGGGTTGAGCGAACGGCGCGCCGCGGCCGGGGGAGGATCATCGAACATCTCCTCGGCGATCCGCTCGGCCTCGTCCTCCTCGTCATTGTGCTCCGAGCGGCGTTCGAGCGCGGCCTTGGCCATCGCGACGATCGGGTCGGCGAGCGCGAGCCCGACGATGCCGAACAACGCGCCGAACAGAATCTGCGTCGAAAGCGTGACCGCGGGCGCCATGTCGACCGTGCGCTTGGCGACCATCGGAACGATGAAATAGCCGTCGATGGTCTGGACGACGATGTAGATGCCGAAGGCGTAGAGCGCGTGGCTCGGGCTCGCGCTCAGCCCCACCGCGACCATCAGCACACCGGTGACGAACGCCCCGATATTGGGGATGAAGGCGAGCAGCCCCGCGATGATGCCGAGCAGCAGCGCCATCGGCACCCCGACGATCGAAAGCAGCAACCAGGTCAGGAAGCCCTCGAAGAACATACCGAGCAGCCTTCCGGCGAGCAGCCGCTGGAGCGTCTTGGCCATGCGCGCGCTCATCATCCGGAACTCGGGTCGCGCGTCGCGCGGCAGCATCCACTGGACGCCGCGATCGTAGAGATTGGGCTCCATCGCGATGAACAGCCCGATCACCATGACGAGGAACAAAGTCGCTACGGCGCCGAGCGCCGAGCCGAGCGCCGAGGTCAGACTGCCGACCGAGCCGAACAGCTGGCGGATGAACCCCGCCATGTCGATGTTCTCGGGCGCGATCCCGAGCGACTGCAGCCAGGCTAGCAGACGCGCCGACTGATCGGCGAGGGTCTTCCTGAGCTCGCCGGCCTGATCGGCGATCTCGAACCCCGCGAACACGAAGACGCCGATCAGCCCGAGCACGAACAGCACGACGACCACCAGCAGCAGCCAGCCGCGCGGCCAGGGCAGCGCGCGGCCGAGCAGCTTGGTCCCGCCATCGAGCAGCGCGGCGAAGACGATGCCCCCGACGATCAGCAGTATCGGCTGGGCGAGCAGCCAGACGAGCAGGATCGCGACGACCACCGAGGCCCAGGCGATCGCCTTCTTGAGCTCGCGCCGGACGAGCGGATCGCGGACCTCCGACGGCCCGGCGATGTCGTCGTCGACCGCCGGACGCGCCTTGGCGGTCATTCGATCTCGGCCGGGTTGAGCCCCGTCCCCGCGCGCCCGCCGCGCATCGCGGTGAGCCAGCTGATCGGATTATACCATTGCGAAGTGCCGTCGAGTGAGAAGGTGATGAACTCGGCGCGCCCGCCGATGCTCTCGACCGGGACGGGGCCGCCGAGCCCGAGCGGCAGCGGCGCGCGGCTGTCGGCCGACTGGTCGCGGTTGTCGCCCATCAGGAAGACGCGGCCCTCGGGGACGGTGACCGGACCGTAATTATCGAGCTCCGAGGTTCCAAGATCGATCGTGTCGTAATAGCGGCCTTCGGGCAGATATTCGCGGAACACCGGCATCCGGCAATATCGCTCGCCGTCGCGCCCGGCGATGATCAGGCCGGGCGGCCAGCCGGCGCCCTCGCACGGCAGGTTCGCATCGATCGGGAACATCGCCGGTGCGCGCTGCTCGCGGCGCAGCGGCTCGCCGTTGAGGATGACGGCGCCGTCGCGCACCGCGATCGTGTCGCCGGGCAGCCCGATGACGCGCTTGATATAGTCGCTGCGAGCGCCTTCGGGGACGACGATGACGATGTCGCCGCGTTCGGGCATGCGGCCGAACAGCCGCCCGCCGATGAACGGCAGCAAGTGGAACGAGGGCGAGACATAGCTCCAGCCGTAAGGATATTTGGTGACGACCAGCCGGTCGCCGGTGATCAGCCCCGGCATCATCGATTCCGAAGGGATATAGAAGGGCTTGGCGACGAGGCTGTGGAAGGCGAGCACCGCGAGCACGAGCCAGAAGATGCCCTTGATCTCGCCCCACCAGTCGGTCGGCTTCTTCTCTTTCGCCGCGGGCGCGTCGGCGTCCTCCGCCGCGATCTCGGGCTCGTATTCGCTCACTCGGTCACTCACTTCGCATCTCTCGGGGACAGATTGGGCTGCGCATAGAGGATGACGAACGCCTGCGCCCAGGGATGATCGTCGGTCATCGTGAGATGCGCCTCTACGCGATGACCGGGCGGCGTCAAAGCCTCAAGTCGCGCCTTCGCGCCGCCGGTCAGCGCGAGCGCCGGTGCGCCCGAAGGCGCGTTGACCACGCCGATGTCGCGCATGAACACGCCTTGGCGGAAGCCCGTGCCGACCGCCTTGGCGAAAGCCTCCTTGGCGGCGAAGCGCTTGGCGTAGGTCCCCGCGCGCGTGAACGGCCGCCGCGCCGCCTTGGCGCGCTCGGTCTCGGTGAACACGCGCGCCTCGAACCGCGCGCCGAAGCGGTCGAGCGACTTCTGGATCCGCTCGATGTTGCACAGGTCCGAGCCGAGCCCGATGATCACCGCGCCTGATCCATCGTCTCGCGCATCCGTCGCACGCTCGCCTCGAACCCCGTGAAGATCGCCTCGCCGACAAGGAAATGGCCGATGTTGAGCTCGAAGAGCTGGGGGATCGCCGCGATCGGCCCGACATTGTCGAAGCTGAGGCCGTGCCCCGCGTGCGGCTCGATCCCGTTCTTCACGGCGAGCGCCGCACCCTCGGCGATCCGGCGCAGCTCCTCGGCGCGTGCCTCCCCTTCGAGATGCGCATAGCGCCCCGTGTGAAACTCGACCACCGGGACGCGAAGATGGATCGCCGCCTCGATCTGGAGTGGATCGGGCTCGATGAACAGGCTGACGCGGATGTCCCGCGCGGCGAGCTCGGAGACGAACGGGGCGAGATGATTGTGCCCACCCGCCGCGTCGAGCCCGCCCTCGGTGGTGCGCTCCTCGCGCTTCTCGGGGACGATGCACGCCGCGTGCGGTCCGTGCGCGAGCGCTATCGCGAGCATCTCGTCGGTCGCGGCCATCTCGAGGTTGAGCGGGATTTCGAGCGCCTCGATCAGCCGGTCGATGTCATCGTCGGTGATGTGCCGCCGATCCTCGCGCAAATGCGCGGTGATCCCGTCGGCCCCCGCCGCCGCTGCTGCTTGGGCCGCGCGCAACGGATCGGGATGCGACCCCCCGCGCGCGTTGCGGATGGTCGCGACATGGTCGATATTGACCCCCAGGCGCAGCGGCCGCGTCACGCTGCCGCCCGGCTCCCTGGCTTGATCGCCGGAATATCGGACAGTTCCGGCGGCAGGTCTTCGGCCGAATAGGTCGGCACGTCGATGCGGATCAGCGGCGTGTAGGGAACGCCAAGGTCCGCCTTGCCGCCAGAGCGGTCCACAAGCGAACAGGCGGCGATTACCCGGCCTCCAGCCGCCTCGATAGCGCTGATCGCCTGGCGGCTCGACAGACCGGTGGTGACGACATCCTCGACAAGCAGAACGTCTTCGTAGGGTAAGAGCGAAAAGCCGCGTCGAAGCTCAAAGGTACCACTCGGCCTCTCGACGAACATTGCGCACTTCCCAAGCGCGCGACCCATTTCGTGACCGATGATGACGCCGCCCATTGCCGGTGAGACGACGACTTCAACTGTCATCCTAGTCTCTTCTGAGAGCTTGGCGGCCAGCGCGCGCGCCAGTCGCTCAGCCCGCTTAGGGTCCATCAGGACGCGCGCGCATTGCAGGTAGCGCGGGCTGCGCAGACCCGAGGAAAGGATGAAATGGCCTTCGAGCAACGCCTCCGCGGCGCGGAATTCCGCCAATATCTCGTCATCGGTCATGGTTCGCCCCTACGCGGTTCATGAGGCGAGATAGGCGCGGGGCGAGGTCCCCGCAACCATCGCGAACCGGGCCATGACGCGGGCTTGAGGGACTGGAATGTCCGCCCTATAAGGCCGCCACTTTCGCAGCCTGCCAAGAGTGGCGTGCTTGACCAAGCCGATAAGGGTCGGATGACGATGAAATTGATGGGATGGGCGATTGCCCTAACGGCAATCGGACTGACACCAGCGTCGCTC
>JACMKH010000478.1 GCA_014380205.1 Sphingomonadaceae bacterium | reverse complement strand
GGCGCTTCCGATTCGGGCGGCGGAGGCGGTGCGGGGGCGGCGGACGCCGGCGGCGCGACGAGCTCCTCCTGCTGGGTGGTGTCGCCTCCCGAGGGCGGCGAATCCTGCGCCATCGCGGGCGCGGCGAGCGCGATAGCCAGCGCGGCCGTGGTGCGGGCGATCGAGATGCGGTCGATCATGTCGAGCCTCCTGTTTGCAAATTCTGGCTACGCGGCACGCGCTGGCGAACAACCGGCAATGGGATAAACCCCGGAAGCGCGCGGAGTTCCCGCGTCGGGCCCGTTCAGGAGGCGTCGCGGCGCAACGCCTCGCGCCGCGCGATGCTCGCCGCCGGCCAATGCGCGCGCCAATCGTAATAAGTCGCGACGGCCGGCGCCTCCGGCGGCAGTGCGACCCAAGGCTGCTTCGACTCGGTATAGATATGAATCGAGGGCGGGCAGGCGTCGGGGTTGTCGAGCGTGCCGACGCGGACGAAGGCGACGAGCGCGCCCGCGCCGCCATAATGGCTCCACAACGCGATGCGGCAATCGGGGCAGCGCAGCACGGTCTGGCCGCGCCCGCTGCTCGTCGGCGTTTCGACCGGCTCGGGCGCATCGCCGCTTAGCGCGATTCGGTCGGTCTCGATCAGCGCGTTGAGCGCGAACGCCGATCCCGTCTCGCGCTGGCACCAGCGGCAGTGGCAGCAATGGACGAACAACGGCTCGTCCTCGAGCTTGTAGCGGACCCTGCCGCACGCGCAGCCGCCCCCATGCGCCATCGTCCACTCCCCATCGCACGCGCCGATTCGCGCGCCGCGCATCTTATCCACGATATCCCCCTTATCCACAGGATCGATTCACGCATTTTTCGCTTGGCGCGACTCGGAAGACTGTGAGAGCGTCGCATCGTCGAGGGAAGCGGGGCTGGACGGAAACGGACATCGCCGCGACCCGGGATGGCCAGGCAGCGGACCCGCCGCGATACTCCGAGTCTCGCGGTGGAACTCAAGCCGGGTCGGCATCGGAAGACTCATCGCCGAGGATGAACGCGCAAGCGGAATCCGGAGGCGGATGTTTCGAAAGACGCCGTGGAATGTCGCCAACGCGCCTTCGGGCCGATGACGATATTTCGGTCGCCTGAGCGCGAAAGCGCCGCGCCGCGAGGCAAGGCACATTCGATGCTCGGCGCAGTGGGCGCTGGCCGCGAGGCCAGCGCCCATTTCCGTTCGGGGCCCGGAGCGCGCTAGCTGCAGCGCAACTCGCCGCGATCGATCGCCGCGCCGATCGCCGCGCCGCCCGCCGCACCGATCAGCGTTCCGACGAGCGCGGAGCCATCGGGCGCGATCAGATTGCCGAGCAGCCCGCCAGCCGCAGCGCCGATGAGCAGTCCCTCCGTGCCGTCGTCGCGCCGACAATGATAACGCCCGTCGCGACCGCGGTAGATGCGATCGTTGCGACTCAGCCGCCACTCGCGCCGATCCTCGCGGCGTTCCGCGCGATCCTCGACCCGTTCCTCGCGCCGATCGGCGCGGTCCTCGGCGCGTTCCTCGACGCGCTCGGCGCGACCGTCTTGGTAGCCGTCGGTCATGCAGCCGGAGAGGGGAATCGCGAGCGCGCTCGCGGCGATGATCATTATACGCATGTTACAGGCCTTTTCCGGTGAATTGACGCAACGCACAACCGGCGGGTCCACGAAAGGTTGCGACTGGCCGAACCGGGCTCAGCGCCGGAAGGGCAGCGTCCATCGGTGCTCGCCCTCGTAGCGGCCCCGGATCGGTCGACCGCTCGCGTCGAGCGCGGGGGCGAAGCGCGCGCGATCTTCGATCATGTCGCACGCGCGCTCGTCCAGCTCTTCGAAGCCGCTCGAGCCGAGGATCACGCAATGATCGACGTCGCCGTCTCGCTCGATCGCCAGCCGGTAGCGCACCGTTCCGAACTCGACGCGCTCGACCGAATCCTCGGGATAATCCTCGGGGGTGATCCAGGCGCCGGGCTCCTCGAGCGCGACCGCCTCGCGCGGCCGCTGGGCGAGGCGTTCGGCTAGAGTGGGCGGGCGCGGGGGTGGGGTGG
>JACMKH010000477.1 GCA_014380205.1 Sphingomonadaceae bacterium | reverse complement strand
GCTGGTGCGCCAGCAGCGCCTCGCTGTGTCGACCGAACGGTTGCGCCTGCGCTACTGCATGGCCAGCGTGATGATCTACTCGCTCGCGGCGGTCGTGTCGGCGGCGACCGAGGTCTGCTGCGGCGCGTTGAAGCGCGGGACCGAGCGGCGCTGGAAGCGCGAGACGTCGGCCCCGGTGACATGCGTCGGATCGCTGTCGGTCGGGCGCTGCGCGATCTGCATCAGCATGCGGCGCTCCTCGCGCGGATCGGTGCCGTCGGGCACCTCGACCTCGCCCGAGGCGATCGCGCGCTCGAGCTCGGCTGTGTTGTCGGCGATCGAGCGCAGCGAGAGCGACAGCGAGCCGATGCCTTGGGCGACAGCGATCTTCTCGGCGATGCGCGGCGTCGCCTCGACCGTGACCGTGTTCGAGACGGTGGGCACGATATTGCCCTCCTCGTCGCGCTCGTTGGTGGTGCGCTGATCAGCGGCGAGCACGCGCAGATTGCGCACGATCGTCTCGGAAGTGTTGAGCGCGGGACCGCCGTCGGTTCCCTCGAGTTGCTGAACCAGCACGAGGTCGACGCGATCGCCGGGAAAGACGAAGCCCGCGACGCCGGTTTGCGCCGAGACGGGAACCGTCACCGCGCGCATGCCCGGGCCGAGCGCCGCGGCGAGGAAGCCGCGATCGCCGGGTCGCACCAGCGATCCCTGGGTGACGGGCTGGCCGGCGGTGATCTCGGTGCGGACGACAGTGCCGATCAGCTCGTCGACATTGGCCTGGCCGCGGATGAAATAGCTGCCCTCGACGAGCTCCTCGGGCCATGGCTGGAAGCGGAAGCTGTCGGGGCCGACGATCGTGCCCACGGGAAGCGCGCGCGTCGCGACGAGCACGCCAGGGCCGGTCGGCGCCTCGGCGGCCTGCGCCTGCGGGGCGCTCTCGCCGATGAATATGCTGCGCGCCATGAAGGCCGTGACGGCCGCGACGATCAGCGCGCCGACGAGCAAGATGACTTTGCGAGTGTCCATGACGGTATCTGCCTCCTGCCGGGACCGATCGGCCCCGTTACGGCCTCTCGGCCAAAATGGTTAAAATCTGGTTCCCTATGACCCACAGCCCGCCGATCGAGATCGCGATTCCATAGGGAACCTCGATCTTGGCCTCCTCGGGATGGCCGCGACGCCATGCCACCATCGCGAGCGTGATCGCGCCGCCTGCCAGCGCCATGACGAGCAGCATCGCGGGAAGCTGGAGCGGCGTGAGCCACAGCGCGAGCGCCCCGATCAGCTTGACGTCGCCGCCCCCCATCCCCCCCATCGCGAAAGCGATCGCGAACAGCAGGAAGAGCGCGAGCGCCAGCCCGGCGATGATCGCGGCGTCGGGAAACAGCGCGATTCCGGCCGCCCACCAATAGAGCGGCGCGGCGAGCGCGATGCCCCCGCTGAGCCAGTTGGGAATGTCGCGCCGACGCCAGTCGCCCCACGCCGCGTAGAGCAGCGCGAACGCGAGCGCGATCAGCAGAAATGGTGCAACCCCCCCGGCCATGGGACTTTTCCCTAGACCTTGCTGCTTTCTAAACCGTAACCGGCAACCATGAACGAAAACCTTATCGACCGGCGCGCCTATCCCGAGGGGCTCAGGCTCTCACGCTGGCGCACGGCCGACGGCTGGGATCACCGCCGCTTCGACTGGCCCGCGGACGACGCGAAGCCGGCGCGCGGCAGCATGATCTTCCAGGCCGGGAGGGGTGATTATTTCGAGAAATACATCGAGACGCTCGACGAATGGCATCGCGCGGGCTGGAACCTGCGCGGTTTCGACTGGCGCGGCCAGGCGGGATCGGGGCGCTTCCTCACCGACCCTACCGTCGGCCATGTCGAGAGCTTCGACATCTGGATTGAGGATTTCACGCTGTTCCTCGATGCGTGGCTCGCCGAGACGCCGGGGCCGCACGTCGTCGTCGCGCATTCGATGGGCGGGCATCTCGTGCTGCGCCAGCTCATCGAGCAGCGCTCGGCGGTCGATGCGGTGGTGCTCAGCGCGCCGATGCTCGAGGTTTCGGGCCGTCCACTCGGCCAGCGCCTCGGCCGGCTGCTCGCGCGGCTGTGCGCGCGCATCGGTTGGGGCGATCAGCACGCCTGGCAGGAGAATGAGCGCCCCTCGCTCCCCGGCAGCTCGCGCCAGCGGCTACTCACCCATTGCCAGGATCGCTATGCCGACGAGATGGACTGGATCGAGCAGATCCCCGGGATCAGGATCGGCCCACCGAGCTGGCAATGGCTCGTGGCGGCCTTCGCCTCGAGCGCCAAGTTGTTCGCGCCGGGCCTGCTCGAAAGGTTCGACAAGCCCGTGCTGCTCATCGGCGCGGCGCAGGACCGGCTGGTCAATCCCGACGCGATCCGCCGCGCCGCCGCCCGCCTGCCCGACGCCCAGCTCCACATGGACCGCCTCTCGCTCCACGAGGTGTTCCGTGAGATCGACGAGATCCGCACACCCATCATGAAGACCATCCGCCGCTTCCTCGACGAGAAGGCGCCCGCGCCGCGATGAGCATCGACGTCATCGTGATCGGCGCGGGCATCGCCGGCGCGAGCCTCACCGCCGAGCTCGCGGACGATCTCGACGTGCTCATCCTCGAGGCCGAGGCCCAACCCGGCTATCATTCGACCGGCCGCTCGGCCGCCTTCTGGACCGAAACCTACGGCGGCCCCGCGATCCAGCCGCTCACCACCGCGTCCTACGATCTGCTCGCGCATCCCCCCGCCGATTTCGCCGACGGCCCCATGTTGGAGCGCACCGGCGCGGTCCACCTCGCCGACGCCGCGACAGAGGCTAAGCTCGACGCCTTCGCCGCGCAATTCGCGGGAACCGCCGTCGCGCTCGAGCCGCTCGACCGCGCCGCGCTCGCGGGCGATCTCGACGTTCTTATCCTCGAGGCCGAGGCCCAACCCGGCTATCATTCGACCGGCCGCTCGGCCGCCTTCT
>JACMKH010000476.1 GCA_014380205.1 Sphingomonadaceae bacterium | reverse complement strand
CGTACGCGCGAGCACGAACAAATGGTCCGATAAGCGGTTGAGATACTGGATGGCGAGCGGGTTGATCGGCTCGTCGCGCGCGGCCGTCACCGCCAGCCGCTCGGCACGGCGGACGACGGTGCGCGCAAGATGGAGGTGCGCCGCCCCCGGGGAACCGCCGGGCAGGATGAACGAGGTCAGCGCGGGCAGGTGGTCGTTCATCGCGTCGATCTCGGCCTCGAGCCGCGCGACCTGCGCGGGGACGATGCGCAGGACCATCTCCGAGGGCGCGAAATCCTCGCCGGGCGTCGCGAGATCGGCGCCGAGATCGAACAGCTCGTTCTGGATGCGGCCGAGCATCGCGCCGAAGCGCTCGTCCGCGACAGCGAGCATCGCGAGCCCGATCAGCGAATTGGCCTCGTCGACCTCGCCGATCGCGGCCATGCGCGGATCGGCCTTGGAGACGCGCGATCCGTCGACGAGCCCGGTCGTCCCGGCGTCCCCGGTGCGCGTGTAGATCTTGTTGAGCTTGACCAGCGCGCGGCCCTAGCGCGTCGAGACGAGGATCAGCACGATGATCACGATCGCCACCGCCTGGAACAGGATGCGCCCCTGCATCGCCTTGTTCTGCCGCCGCCCCGAGACATAGGTTCCCGTGCCGGTGAGGTCGGCCTCGGTGGTGCGCAGGAAGGTGATGATCCCCTTGACGAGAAAGAACAGCGTCGCCGCCATCGCCGCGAGCAGGAGGATGATGAGGACGGTGTTCATGCGCGGTATCTAGGCGCTGATCGACGCGATGCCAAATGGGGGGCTAGATCGGCGGGATCGGATCGGCGAGGCTGATGCCATCGAGCACGCGCGCTGTCTCGTCGCGGACCTGGAGCATCAGCCGGCGCATCCGGCAATCGTCCTCGGCGACGCAATTCTTGCACTTCTCGTAATCGTAGCGGCTCGCGCAGGGCACCAGCGCGAGGCTGCCGCGCGTAATGCGGACGATGTCGCCGTAGCTCACGTCGACGGGCGAGACGCCGAGCCAATAGCCGCCGTCGCGCCCGCGCTGCGAGGCGACCAGCCCTTCGCGTCCCATTTCCGACAGGATCACGGTCAGGAACTTGGGCGGGATGTTTTGCGCCTCGGCGATATCGGCGAGTTGGATCGGCCCCTCGCCGAGATGGTCGGCGAGGTGCTGGAGCGCGCGGATTGTATATCGCGTCCGTTGAGAAAGCATGGGATCGGCATGTGCGCCGATCCCCGCGCTATTTCAACGCGCGAAGGCATGTCGCCGGTGGAACAGCGCGGTGGTGACCGCGAGCGCGCCGCGCCATGTCGGCCGCGGCAGCCCGCGCCCATCGGCGACGAGCCCCGCGAGTGCCTCCTCGAGCACGATCAGCGCGCGCGCCATGATGTCGGCGTGGTCGCGGCCGACGACGCTCACATCGGGAAGATCGGGAAAGCGCCCGACGAGCATGCCGCTGTAATGGGGGACGATCTTCATGAAATAGGTGAGCATCGCCGATCTCCTGAGGGGTCGCGGCCTTTCTCTACCGTTTCAGTTGTGATTCGCAAGAGGGGTTGCGCCGAAGCGCTGCGATCCTGCGCCAAGCCGCATGCGCGGGGCGGATCAACGACCACCATCCGCGGGTGACACTGTGTTGCGCCAGGTTGAAAGGCCGAGGGCCGCGACCCGGTCAGCATCGCCGCCTGATCACTCCGGCTCGCCTCGATCGATCGCGCGAAGCAGATCGGAGATTCGAAAATCCGGATCGCGCGCGCGGCGCTGGCGCAGCTTCCAGGCGACCGAGGCCGCGAGATCGAAAGCATGCGGCCCGCTCAGCATCCACCGCAGCGCGCTCTCGGGGTTGAGCCTGCGGCCGGCGAGGGGCGCGGCGAGCAGGCGGTCGCACTTCGACTCATAAAGCTCGTAATCCTCGGCGAAGCGCTCGCGCACGGCGCGGCGCAGCCCGGTATCGGCGAGCTTGGGCGGGTCGGCCGACGAGACGTTGAGCCGCGTCGCCGCCGCGCGGGTGAAATCGAGCCCGGTCGCGTCGCGCAGCGTCTCGAGCGAGCGCGCGAGATTGTCGAGGCGGGCGAGATAGTTGATGCGGATCGCGCCCTGCTCGTCGCGGAAGAAATCGTGCTGCGTCTCGACCGTGTCCCTGGGCGATTTCGAACGCGCCTCGACCGCGCGGCGCACGAACGCCTCGAATTCGCGGCCGACGGTGTGCGGCTTGGCCTCGGGCCAGCGCGCCTGATAGGCGAAATAGGACCACAGCCGCTCGATCGGCTCGCGGACGATGCCGAACACGCAGAAATGCTCGATCGTCAACGTCCGCGCGAACAGCGGATCGAAGATCGCGCGGAGCTCGCGATAGGTCGTGTGCTTGCCGCCGCGCCCGGTCAGGGGATGCTTGGCGAACTTGGCCGCCGCGATTCCCGCGACGATCTCGCATTCGGGGCCGAACTCGGTCTCGATGCTGGTCGAGGCGGCCTTGCGGTTGGCGAGGAAGATGTAGCGGCGCGAGAGCGACAGCAGCATGGAAGCTCTCCGGTCTAGCGCCGTCTTGCCAGATCGCCGATGCAAAACCTAAAGGGGCTGCGGCGCGCGCATGGCGCGCACCTCGCAGGATGCGCCGCCGATGTCCACCGTTTCGCTCGAGGAACTCCAGGCGCGTGTCGGCGAGGAGTTCGTCGGGTCCGAATGGACGACGGTCGACCAGGCGATGATCGACAAGTTCGCCGACGCGACCGGCGATCACCAGTTCATCCATGTCGATCCCGATCGCGCCGCCCTCAC
The DNA here is from genome assembly GCA_014380205.1 of Sphingomonadaceae bacterium. GTDB lineage: Bacteria > Pseudomonadota > Alphaproteobacteria > Sphingomonadales > Sphingomonadaceae > Parasphingopyxis. The sequence goes on along the minus strand of JACMKH010000476.1, from coordinate 1,965 downwards.
CCCCTTCGGCGGGACGATCGCGCACGGCTTCCTCACGCTGTCGCTGATGCCGCTGCTCAACGGCAAGGTCGATCTGCCCCGGCTCGACGGGATCAGGATGGGCGTCAATTACGGCGGCAACAAAGTCCGCTTCCTCGCGCCCGTCCGATCGGGCAAACGCGTGCGCGGGCGGAACAGGCTCATCGCGGTCGAGGAGAAGCGCCCCGGCCAGATCCAGATCACGAGCGAGTTCGCGGTCGAGATCGAGGGCGAGGACAAGCCCGCGATGATCGCCGAATGGATCAGCCAGGTGTTTATCTAGGAAGGGAACCGCAATGCGCGACGCCGTCATCGTCTCCACCGCCCGCACCCCGATCGGCCGCGCCTATCGCGGCGCGTTCAACAACACGCCCGCGCCGACGCTCGGCGCGCATGCGATCCGCGCGGCGGTCGAGCGCGCGGGGATCGAGCCGGGCGAGGTCGACGACGTGATTATGGGCGCGGCGCTCCAGCAGGGCAGCACCGCGGGCAATATCGCGCGCACCTCGCTGCTCCGCGCCGGGCTTCCGACCAGCGTCTCGGGGATGTCGGTCGATCGCCAATGCTCGTCGGGGCTGATGGCGATCGCGATCGCCGCCAAACAGGTAATCACCGACCATATGGACGTCTGCATCGGCGCCGGCCTCGAATCGATCAGCCTCGTCCAGACCAAGGAGATGCGCGTCGCCCCCGACCCCGAGCTGCTCGCGATTCACAAGGACATCTACATGCCGATGCTGGGGACGGCCGAGACGGTGGCAAAGCGTTACGGCATCGGCCGCGAGGCACAGGACGCCTACGGGCTCCAGTCGCAACAGCGCACGGCCGCCGCACAAGCCGCGGGCAAGTTCGACGACGAGATCGTGCCGATGACCGCGACGATGGCGGTGACCGACAAGGAGACGCAGGAGGTCTCGTATCGCGAGGTCACCCTGGAGAAGGACGAGGGCAACCGGCCCGAGACCACTGCGGAAGGTCTCGCGTCGCTCCAGCCGGTGATGGGTCCCGGAATGAACATCACCGCGGGCAACGCGAGCCAGCTCTCGGACGGCTCCTCGGCGTGCGTGGTGATGGAGGCCAAGGCCGCCGAGAAGCGCGGCCTTTCCCCGCTCGGCCGCTATGTCGGCGTCGCGGTCGCGGGGACCGAGCCCGACGAGATGGGGATCGGTCCGGTGTTTGCGGTCCCCAAGCTGCTCGGGCGCTTCGGGCTCAAGGTAGACGACATCGGACTGTGGGAGCTCAACGAGGCCTTCGCGGTCCAGGTGCTCTACTGCCGCGACGAGCTCGGCATCCCCGACGAGCTGCTCAACGTCAACGGCGGCGCGATCTCGATCGGCCACCCATACGGCATGTCGGGCGCGCGGATGACGGGTCACGCGTTGATCGAGGGCAAGCGGCGCGGCGCCAAATATGTCGTCGTGACGATGTGTGTCGGCGGAGGGATGGGCGCGGCGGGGCTGTTCGAGGTGCTGTAGAAACCTTCTCCCTTGATGGGAGAAGGATACCGGAGCTTGGCAGCTCGCCGCCTGGCGCAGGTTGGATGAGGGTGAGCGCTCGCGCAGCGAGCGCGCGGTTGCAAGCGCGACCGCTACCCCTCACCCAGCTACGTCACTGGCATCCCATCGGGCAGCCGGCTTCGCGGGATCGCCCTCGGCTCGGTCCCGGGCCAGAGCGGCTCGGGTAATATCCTGAGCTTCGCCTCGAACGCGGCGCGCACGTCGGCGCGCTCGAGAAACGGCTGCCAGAGCGCACGGAGGTAGGAGATCGGGGGGAGGCCGACCGCGGCGTCGGGCTGGAACTGGTCGGCGATCGACGAGGCGCCTTCGGTGGTAGCGAGCGTCGAGATCGCGATCGCCGCCGCGCGGTCGGCATCGCCGAGGCAGAGCAGCGCTTCGATCGCCGCCGCCTCGTTGTCGCCCGCATCGCCCGCGAGCGCCTCGGCGAGCG
>JACMKH010000475.1 GCA_014380205.1 Sphingomonadaceae bacterium | reverse complement strand
GCGCGCACGGCGATGCGATCGACCGGCCAGCGCGAAACGCCGGGGAGCAACGCGATCGGCTGCGCCTCGCCCCCCCCCGCGCAGACGAACAGCGGCCAGATCAGATCGCTCGGCGTCAGCACGGTTTCTGCGTAGAGCGCGCGGCTCCACGCGGACGCGCGCGTCCGGCGGAGGCGCAGGGCGGGGTAGGAAGCCATCGCGGCGGATGTAGCCGGAGGCGGCGAACGCGGCAATCGCGCCGGTCAGCCCGTCGGATGCAGCCGCCCGGTCGGCTCGCAGCCGGCCATCGCCTGCTCGCGCGCCTCCTCGGGGTCGGGCTGGTCGAGCAGCCTGATCTCGCGCCACTTGCCGTAGCGGTAATAGATCACGCTGAGCAGCGCGGCGACGATCGAGCCCGCCGGAAAGCTCCACCACAGCGCGTCGGCGCCGAGCCATGGCCGCATCGCCACCGCGAAGCCGATCCGCACCGGGAACAGCGCGACCGCGAAAATGAGCAGCGGCCCGAGCACCGCGCCGTTGGCGCGCACCACGCTGAGCACCACCATGGTGATCGCGAACAGCACGAACCCCCAGCTCGCGAGCAGCAGCATATTCTCGGCGAGCCCGGTCGCGGGCGAGGCCGCGCCGAGATCGAACAGCGCGAGCAGCGGGCGATCGAGCAGCACGATGACGACCACCACCGCCGCGGTGATGGCGAGGCCGAAGCCCGTTCCCGCGCGCGCGATTGGCCCGATCCGGTCCCAGCGGCCCGCGCCGATGTTCTGCGCGGCCATCGCGCTGACCGAGGCGCCGATCGCCATCACGGGCATCTGGACATAGTTCCACAGCTGCATGACCACGCCGAACGCGGCGACCGTGTCGACGCCCTCGCGGTTGATCAGCCCGATGATCGCGAGCGACGAGCCCGAGATCACCAACATCTGCGCGCCCATCGGCAGCCCCTTGGCGAGGATCTTGCCGAGCAGCGCGGAATCGGGCCAGAGATAGCGCCATTCGGGGCCGCGCAGCCGGATCGCCAGGTCGCGCGCGTAGATATAGACGATCATCGCGATCACCGCGACGCCGTTGGCGATCACCGTCGCGGTCGCCGACCCGGCGATGCCGAGCGCGGGCGCGGGGCCGAGGCCGAGGATGAAGACCGGGTTGAGCCCCGCGTCGAGGATCACCGCGAGCCCCATGAACCACAGCGGGGTCATCGAATCGCCGACCCCGCGCAGCGCCATCATCAGCACGACGAGGATCATCACCGAAGGGAAGGAGAGCAGCACGACGCGCAGATAATCGAGCGCGAGCGGCATCGCCGCGGCGGGCGTGCCCATCATCGCGAGCAGATCGGGCGCGTAATACCAGCCGAGCCCGCCGATCAGCAGCGCGCCGACGATCAGCATGCCGATCGACGTTCCGACCGCGCGCCGCGCCGCGTCGACATCGCCGCGCCCGAAGCTCTGGCCGACGAGGATCGTCGAGGCCATGCCGAAGCCGAACACCGCGCCGAACAGCAGGAACATGATGATGTTGGTGTTCGAGGTCGCCGCGAGCGCCGCCTCGCCGAGGAAATGGCCGATCCAGATCGTGTTGATCGTGCCGTTGAGCGATTGCAGGATGTTCGAGCCGAGCGTGGGCAACGAGAAGATCAGCAGCGTCGAAGCGATCGGGCCGGTGGTGAGATCGCCGCGCGAGGAAACGGTGCGTGGCGGCGATGCGGCGTTCATATCGGGCGCGTAGGCGGGGGCGGGGCGCTTGCCAAGCCGGGCACGCGCCCGCATGGCCGCTCCGTGCGCCCGATCCGCTCCGCTGCCCTCGTGGTCAACGCGCGCTCGCGCAAGGGCCGCAAGCTGTTCCGCAAGGCGCGCGATCTGGCACGCGAGCTCGATTTCCCGATCGATTGCCACGAGGTGAGGACACCTTCGCTGCTCGACGCGACGGTCGAGCGTGCGCTGGCCAAGAAGCCCGACCTGATGATCTTCGGCGGCGGTGACGGGACAATCAGCGGGCTGGTCGATGCGCTGGTCGGCAGCGACACCGCGCTCGCGATACTGCCGCTCGGGACCGCCAACAGCTTCGCACGCACGCTCGGCATTCCGCTCGACCTCGCCGGCGCGATCAAGGTGATCGCCGACGGCAATTTCCGGCGGATCGATCTCGGCATGATCGATCGCGACTATTTCGCCAATTGCGCGGCGATCGGCATTTCGCCGCTGATCGCGGAGACCGTGCCGCACGGGCTCAAGGCGTGGGGCGGGCGGCTCGGCTATCTCGCCTGGGCGGCATGGAAGTTCCTGCGCTTCAAGCCTTTCGTCATCCATATCGGCGAGGGCGAGCGCGAGCGGACGCTGTGCGCGGTCGAGGCGCGCATCTCCAACGGCGGCTTTCATGGCGGCATCGAGTTGATCGACGAGGCCGAGCTCGATAGCGGCGTGATCGTCGTCCAGGTCGTAACGGGAACGGTGCGCGGGCGGCTGCTGTTCAACTGGTTCGCCTCGATCCTGCGCCTCGACGCCCGCCACGGCACGACGATGGCCTTCCAGGGCCACTCGATCCGCATCGCGACCGAGCCCCCGCTGCCGATCTCGATCGACGGCGAGGTGCTGGCGCGGACGCCGGTGACCGCGCATGTCGCGGCGGCGGTGATCGAGGTCGCGGCGCCGAGAGACTCAACGGAGCGCACAAGCTGAGCTCCGTCATTCCCGCGAAGGCGGGAATCCGGCTTCCTTTTCGACGCTCTCGCCAGCGCGGAGTATCGGGCAGAAGAAAGAAGAAGCTGGATTCCCGCCTTCGAGGGAATGACGAACGGTGGCTATTCCAACCGCGCCAGCGCGGTCTTCAGGCGCTCGGCTTCCGCCGATTTCTCAGCATGATCCACGCGCGCCTTCTCGACCGCCTCGGGTTTGGCGCGCTCGACGAAGGCCGGATTGGCGAGGCGCGCAGCGAGCGACGAAGCCTCTTTGGCGGCCAGATCAGCTGATTTTGCCAGCCGACCTCGCTCGACGTCCACATCGATAGCCCCGTCGAGCAAGAGGTGGACTGTATCCTCTCCGACGAGGATCGGCACATTCAGATCATTGATGAGATGCGCTCGGTTGAACGTCTGCAACCTCCCAAGCCGCTTGATCGCACCGTTATTGTTTACCAGCGCGCGCTCCGCGGTTTCTGACAGATCAGCGGCATACACCGTGACCTCGAGGCCGGGAGGAACATTGAGCTCGGCCCGAGCTGCCCTCAATTCAGTAACAAGCCGAATTGTCCAGTCGATCTCGCGTTCCGCCTCCGGATCGAGCGCACGCGCGTCTGCGATCGGCCATTTGGCGAGGATCAGCTCATAAGGCCGCTCTCCCATCGCATGCCACAACTCCTCGGTGATGAAGGGCATGAAGGGGTGGAGCATGACGAGGATCTGGTCGAGGACCCAGGCGGCGACGGCGCGCGTCTCATCGGCCATATCCCCTTTGATCAACTCCAGATACCAGTCGCAGAAGCGGTCCCAGACGAAATGGTAGATCGCGGCGGCGGCGGCGTCGAAGCGCAGGTCGGCGAAGGCGAGGTCGAGCGCCTGGATGATCTTGACCATCTCGGCGACGATCCAGCGGTTGACCGCGAGGCTCGCGCGCGGCGGCTCGAGCGTCGCGGAGGCTCCGATGCCGTTGGCCTGGCAGAAGCGCGCGGCGTTCCACAGCTTGGTCGCGAAGTTGCGATAGCCCTCGACGCGCTTCTCATCCATCTTGATGTCGCGCCCCTGGCTCTCGACCGAGGCGAGGAAGAAGCGCAGCGCGTCGGCGCCGTAGCGGTCGATCAGCCCGAGAGGATCGACCGTGTTGCCCTTTGATTTCGACATTTTCGACCCGTCCCTGGCGCGGACGAGGCCGTGGAGATACAGCGTCTTGAAGGGGGGCTCCCCCATGAAGTGCAAGCCCTGCATGATCATGCGGGCGTCCCAGAAGAAGAGGATGTCGAAGCCCGAGATGAGGACCGAGTTGGGGTAGTGGCGGGCCAAAAGCCCCCCCCTTTCGTCGGGCCACCCCAGCGTCGCGAAGGGCCAGAGCGCTGACGAGAACCAAGTGTCGAGAACGTCGGGGTCTTGAAAAACTACACGACCCGGATTGTCGTACATGTCGTCTGTCAGATCGGTGACCAGCCCTACCTTCTCTTGATCAACGCCATAGTAATCAGCGAAGAGGCGACGTACCTCCACCGGATCATCGGAGACAATCACATGGCCGTCGTAAAATGCGTACAGCGGGCCGGATTTCTGCGGTGAAAAGTCCGATCTTTCATACTCCTCCCGTCGTGCCCCATACCACGCCGGTATCCTGATCCCCCACCATAACTGCCGGCTCACGCACCACGGCTGTATGTTCTCCATCCAGTTGAAGAAGGTCTTCTCCCAACTCTTGGGCACGATCCTGATCGCGCCCGAGCGGACCGCCTCGATCGCGGGTTTCGCCAGCGTTTCAGCGTCGACATACCATTGATCGGTGAGCCAGGGCTCGATCACCACGCCCGAGCGGTCGCCGAACGGGGTCGGCACGACGCGGTCCTCGACCTTCTCGAGCGCGCCCTCGGCTTCGAGCAGCGCGACCACGCGCGTCCGCGCCTCGAAGCGATCGAGGCCGATCAGCTCGGCGGGGATGAGGCCATCGGCGGTCTGGACCACCCTGCCCTCGCCGTCGAGCATGTTGAGCATCTCGGCGGGCGCGAATCCGGCGCGCTTGCCGACCTCGAAGTCGTTGAAATCATGCCCCGGCGTGATCTTGACCGCGCCCGAACCGAGCGCGGGATCGGCATGCTCGTCGGCGACGATTGGGATCAGCCGCCCCGTTATCGGATGGCGGACGCGCTTGCCGATCAGCGCCGCGTAGCGCGCGTCCTCGGGACGCACCGCGACCGCCATGTCGGCGAGCATCGTCTCGGGCCGTGTCGTCGCGACCGAGATCGCGCCGCTGCCACCTTCGAGCGGGTAGCGCAAATGCCAGAAATTGCCCTGCACTTCACGCGTCTCGACCTCGAGGTCCGAGATTGCGGTCTTCAGCCCCGGATCCCAGTTGACCAGCCGCTTGTCGCGGTAGAGCAGCCCCTCGTTGTAAAGATCGACGAACACCTTGTTGACCGCGCGAACGAAATGCGGGTCCATCGTGAACTGCTCGCGGCTCCAGTCCATCGACGCGCCGAGCCGGCGGAGCTGGCGCGTGATCTCGCCGCCGCTCTCGCCCTTCCACTCCCAGACCTTCGCGACGAACTCCTCGCGCGTGTAGTTGGTGCGCTTGTCCTGCCGCTGCTCGAGCTGGCGCTCGACGACCATCTGGGTCGCGATCCCTGCGTGATCGACGCCGACCACCCACAGCGCGTCCTTGCCCTGGAGCCGCGCGTGGCGGACGAGGATATCCTGGAGCGTGTTGTCGAGCGCGTGGCCGATGTGGAGGCTGCCCGTGACATTGGGCGGCGGATTGACGATCGTCCACGGCTCGGCGTCGGGCCGATGCGGGCGGAACAGCCCGTTCGCCTCCCAATGCGCATACCAGCGCGCCTCGATCTCGGCAGGGTCGAAGGTTTTGGGCAGCGCGCTCATCGCGGCCGCTTAGCAAGGCGAATCGCGCCTCGCCAGTATCAGCCGTCGATCGCGGCGCGGACGCGGCGGGCGAGTTCGTCCATGCGGAAGGGTTTGAGGAGCACGTCGAAACGGTCGAACTGGCCCTTGGGGATCGCATTGTCGGCGAAACCCGTGACGAGGATCGCCTTTAGCCCGGCCTTGCTGCGCGCCTGGAGCGCGAGATCGGCGCCGTTGAGCGAGCCGGGCATGACGACGTCGGTTATCAGGAGGTCGATGTCGTCGCGGCTGTCGATAATGGCGAGCGCCTCGTTCGCGTCGGACGCCGAGATCACGACATAGCCGAGCTCGTCGAGCATGTTCGCGGCGACCTCGGCAACCTCGGGTTGGTCCTCGACGAGCAGGATGATCTCGCCATGGCCATGCGGCTCGTCGATCGGCGAAGCGGTGCTGGCCTGCCCGATCATGACGAGCTCCCTATCTTAATGATTTAGGTTCAATTCGCGGCGCGCCGGTTCGTTCCGCCGGGGCGCGGAGATAGCGGTCAGCCGCGATCGCGCGTGATGCGTTCGATCTCGCGGCGGACGATCGCCTCGACCAGCGCGGGAAGGTTCGCGTCGAGCCATTCGCGCAGCATCGGGCGTAGCAGCTCGCGCGCGAGGTCCTCGACGCTTCTGGCCGCGCCGGGCAGCGGAAACGCCTCGTTCGCGTCCGGCTCGGGGGAAGCGGCGGCGCTCAGTTCGGCAAGCGCCGCGCGGCTCGCCTCGGCGGCGTCGGTCGAGACAAGCGTGTCGGGCTCGGGCTGCGGCTCGGTTTCAGTCTCGGGTTCCGGCTCGGCTTCCGGCTCGATCGCGACCGGTTCCTCGGCCGCTTCCGCCTCGGGCTCGGGGTCGAGTGGATCGGTCAGCTCGAGCACCTCGTCGGGGTCGGCGGCGGGCGCCTGGGGGAAAGGCGAGGGGCGCACGCGGCGCGACGGCGTCGCCGCATCGCCGTCCTCGGCGATGATCCGTTTGATGGAGGCGAGTATCTCCTCCATCGTCGGCTCGTGGCTAATGTCCCCCATCGGGACGGTTCATGCCAGAATCGGGCGGGCTTGTCACGGGATTTTGATAGGTCGCGGGAGGAGTGGGCACCACGACCGGCGGCGTGCCGCTGCCGACCGCCCTCGGATCGATCGGGCCGATCAGCGGCACATCGACCGTGCGCGTCGCCTCGACCGGCGGAATCGGGTCGTCGTCCCAGTCCGACCAGATGCCGCGGACGCGCTCGTAATTGGCGACGGGATCGTACAGGACGCCGCCGTCGAGCCCGAGATCGCGCGCCTCGGCGCGGCCCATCGCGGCGAGCAGGGTGAAGCCGGCGACATAGGCGTTGCGCCGCGCGGTAACGAGCGAAACCTGGCTGTTCAAGAGCTCCTGCTGCGCGTTGAGCACCTCGATGATCGTGCGCAGCCCGACCGAATTCTCGGCGCGCACGCCCTCGAGAGCGAGCGTGTTGGCATCGACCGCGACCTGCGCAGACTGGATGTTGTCGAGCCCGGCGCGGTAACGCGAGAAGGCCGAGCGCGCGTTCGCGACCACCGCGCGCTCGGTCTCGATCACGAACTCCTGCGCGCGGCCGAAATTGGCGGTCTGCTGGCGGACGCGCGCGGAGGGCTCGCCGCCCTGGTAGAGCGGAACGGTCGCGCGCAGCCCGACGCTGACCGAGGCCGAGCTCTGGGCGAACTGGTTGCTCGCGGCGCCGCCGAGCGAGCCGAGGAAATTATTATAGCCGCCGCTCGCGACCGCCGAGAGGCGCGGCAGCCGCTGCGCTTCGGCGACGTCGATGTCGCGGCGCACCGCCTCGGCCTCGCGTTCGGCGGAGACCAGATTGGGGTTCTCCTCGACCGCGACGTCCTCGGCCTGGTCGGGCGTCTCGGGCAGCGCGGGGAGCGGCGGCGGCGGCTCGAGCACGCCGGGGCGCTCGCCGACGAGGCGGAGGTAAAGCTCCTCGGTCGCGATCAGATCGGCCTCGGCCGTTTCGAGGTTGGCCTGCGCGGTGGCGAGCCTGGCCTGGGCCTGGGCGACGTCGGTGCGCGTGAGGTCGCCGATCTCGAAGCGGTCCGAGGTCGCCTGGAACTCGGTCGAGAGCACGCCGACCTGGTTGGCGTTGAGCTCGACGATGTTGCGGTTGCTGATCACGTCCATATACGCCGTGACCACGTCTACGAAGAGATTGGCCTCGGTCGAGCGCAGCTCGGCCCTGCCCCCCTCGACCCGGCGCTCGGCCGCGCGCACGCCGTTGCGCACCGCGCCGCCCTGATAGATCGGGAATTCGAGCTCGAGATTGGCAGAGACGCTGCGTCGCGGCGAGGCGTCGAGATCGGTGCCGCTGTCGCTGCCGGTGTCCAGCACGTTCTCGAGATACTGGCCCGTGCCGATCAGATTGGGGCGGCCTTGCGAAAGCGCAATCGGCACATTCTCGTCGATCGCGCGCTGGCCCGCGCGCGCGCCGGTGATCGTGGGGTTGGTGGCATAGGCCTGGAGCAGCGCCTCGCGCAGCGTGTCGGCCGCCGCGGGCGAGGC
>JACMKH010000474.1 GCA_014380205.1 Sphingomonadaceae bacterium | reverse complement strand
GGAGGGCGAGGCGGCCGATGCGCGCGAACGCTCGGGTGAGCGCGCCGAGCGCGAGGCGCTCGAGCGGCGCGAGGAGATGCGCCAGACGATCGCCGAGGAGCGCGAGACGGGTATGGCGATCGCCGCGCTGCTGCTCGTGATCGGCGCGCTCTCGGGCGGCGGGGGGCTCGTGCTGTTCGCCTACCGGGCGGGCATCCGCCACGGCATGTATCTGGCGTCGGCGGCATGGGGCGTGGGTGGGGTGCTGCTGATCGCCGCGGTAACGGTGTTCGTTACGCGGCCGACAATGAGCGATCTCGCCGAACGGCTCGGCGACGACGATCAACCGGCCTCGACCGTGACGACGGGCTATGATCCGGCGGGCGCGAACCAGTGCGAGCTCGACGGCGAGCTCAGTCGGATCACCGTCACCCAGCCCGAGCCCCTGCGCTTCAACTGGGGCGGCGACGGCTGCCAGAATGGCGGCGCGCAATTCGCCGAGGCCGAAGACGGCGTCTGGCAGCGGCCCTTCGTCGCGGGCGACGAACCCGTGGTGCGCGTCGAGAGCTTCGACACCAATCGCGGCGAATACACCGTCCAGCGCTATCAGATCAGCGCCGCGCAGCTCGCGGAGGCGCGCCGGATTCGCGCGCGCTATCGCGAAGCGAGCTGCGAGGCCGGCGACGGGCGTGCGATCGGCGATCTGCACCGCGAGATCGCCGAGCTGCTTCCCCGCGCGCCAAACGAGCATCTGACCTACCAGTGCCGGAAGGTCGGGGCCGAGTAAGCCTTGCTCCGCCCATCTTGCATCGCAGCATGACCCCTGCTAGCAGCCGCCCTGTCCGTGGCGGGGGCGCTTATGCCGCCCCGTTTCGCACGGGCCGACATTCCAGATGGAGCTAGTGCGCGCGTGGACGTTTCCGGCGGAATTGGGGCCAGCTTGCCGGGCCGCTACGCGGTCGCGCTGTTCGAGCTCGCACGCGAGGGCAACACGATCGACACAGTCGAATCGAGCCTCGCCAGGGTCCGCGCCGCGCTCGACCAGTCGCCCGATTTCGCCGAGCTGACGACCAGCCCGCTGGTCGAGCGCGAGCAGGCGAAGGCGGCGGTCGCCGCGGTCGCGCAGGCGCTCGATCTCGACCAGACCACCGCCAATTTCCTCGGCGTGCTCGCCGACAACCGCCGTCTCGCGCAGCTTGGCCCCGCGATCCGCGCCTTCACCACGATCGCCGCGCAGCATCGCGGCGAGACCAGCGCCGAAGTTACCTCGGCCCACCCGCTCACCGACGATCAAACCGACGCGCTCAAGGCGCGGCTCAGGAGCATCGCGGGCCGCGAGGTCAAGGTCGATCTCAAGGTCGATCCCACGATCCTCGGCGGGCTCGTCGTCCGCATGGGCAGCCAGATGATCGACGGCTCGCTCCGCACCAAGTTGAACTCGCTCGCGACGGCAATGAAGGGCTGAAAGCCCGTATGCCAATAGGTACGATGAAAGGCTGACAATGGATATCAACGCCGCCGAAATCTCCAAGGTCATCAAGGAGCAGATCGCGAGCTTCGGGACCGAGGCGCAGGTCTCGGAGATCGGCACCGTGCTTTCGGTCGGCGACGGCATCGCGCGCATCCACGGGCTCGACAATGTCCAGGCGGGCGAGATGGTCGCGTTCGAGAACGGCGTCAAAGGCATGGCGCTCAACCTCGAGGCCGACAATGTCGGCGTCGTGATCTTCGGCTCGGACGCCGAGATCGGCGAGGGCGACACCGTCCGCCGCACCGAGACGATCGTCGATGTTCCGGTCGGCAAGGCGCTGCTCGGCCGCGTCGTCGACGGGCTCGGCAATCCGATCGACGGCAAGGGCCCGATCGAGGGCGCCGAGCGCCGCCGCGTCGAGGTCAAGGCACCGGGGATCATTCCGCGCAAGTCGGTCCACGAGCCCGTGCAGACCGGGCTCAAGGCGCTCGACGCGCTCGTCCCGATCGGCCGCGGCCAGCGCGAGCTGATCATCGGCGACCGCCAGACGGGCAAAACCGCGGTCGTGCTCGACACCTTCATCAACCAGAAGGAGGCCAACGCGGGCGACGACGAGTCCAAGAAACTCTACTGCATCTATGTCGCGATCGGGCAGAAGCGCTCGACGGTCGCGCAGATCGTCCGCGCGCTCGAGGAGAATGGCGCGATGGAATACTCCATCGTGGTCGCCGCGACGGCGTCGGAGCCCGCGCCGCTCCAGTATCTCGCGCCCTACACGGGCTGCACGATGGGCGAATATTTCCGCGACAACGGCATGCACGCGGTGATCGTCTATGACGATCTTTCCAAGCAGGCGGTCGCCTATCGCCAGATGTCGCTGCTGCTGCGCCGCCCGCCGGGGCGCGAGGCCTATCCGGGCGACGTCTTCTATCTGCACAGCCGCCTGCTCGAGCGCGCCGCCAAGATGAGCGACGCGTTCGGCGCGGGCTCGCTGACCGCGCTGCCGATCATCGAGACCCAGGCGGGCGACGTCTCGGCCTATATC
>JACMKH010000473.1 GCA_014380205.1 Sphingomonadaceae bacterium | reverse complement strand
TGGTGGACAACGCGGGCAACGCCAACGCCTTCACCGGTGCGGCGGGCAAGGCGGCGGTCGAGGCGGTCGCGGCGCGCGTCTCGGGGCATCTCGCGTGCGAGCCTTCGGACGTGTTCGTCGCGTCGACCGGGGTGATTGGCGTGCCGCTGCCGATCGACAAGGCCGAAGCGGGGATCGACGCGGCGGTCGTGGCCGAGGCGGTGAGCTGGGAGGGGGCCGCGCGCGCGATCGGCACGACCGACACCTTTGCCAAGGGCGCGTTCGCCACGGCGACCATCGGCGGCCGCGTGGTCAGCATCGCCGGCATCGCCAAGGGATCGGGGATGATCGCGCCCGACATGGCGACGATGCTCGCCTTTATCTTCACCGACGCGGCGATCGAGCCGGGCCTGCTCGGGGCGATGCTCCGCGCTGCGTGCGGCCCGAGCTTCAACAGCATCACGGTCGACAGCGACACCTCGACCTCGGACAGCCTGCTCGCCTTCGCGACCGGCGCGGCGGGGAACGATGTGCTGACCGCGCTCGGCGATCCCGGCGCGGAGGAGTTCGCCGCCGCGCTCGCAAACGTCTGCATGAGCCTCGCGCACCAGATCGTTCGCGACGGCGAGGGCGCGTCCAAGTTCATCGCGGTCGAGGTGACGGGGGCCGAGAGCGACGCGAGCGCCAAGACCATCGCGCTGTCGATCGCCAACTCACCGCTCGTCAAAACCGCGATCGCGGGGGAGGACGCCAATTGGGGGCGCGTGGTGATGGCGGTGGGCAAGGCCGGCGAACCCGCCGACCGCGACAAGCTCGCGATCCGCTTCGGCGGGATCGAGGTCGCGCGCGAGGGGCGGGTCGTCGCGGGCTATGACGAAGCCCCCGTCGCCGCGCACCTCAAGGGCGAGGATATCGCGATCGGGGTCGACCTCGGGCTCGGCGAGGGGCGCGCGACCGTCTGGACCTGCGACCTCACCCACGGCTACATTTCGATCAACGCGGACTACAGGACATGACCATGACCGGCGGATGCGCGTGCGGCGCGGTGCGCTATCGGCTCGCGAGCGCGCCGTTCGACACCGGCTGGTGCCATTGCCGCGTCTGCCAGCGCGTCTCGGGCGCGCCCGCGATGGCCTTTTCGACCGTCCCCGTCGCCGACTTCGTCATCGAGCAGGGCGGCGATACGATCGGCACGGTCGCGCTCACCGATTTCGGGCGGCGCACCTTCTGCGCGCGCTGCGGCTCGCCGCTCACCATCGCGGTCGATCACCAGCCCGAGACGATCGACTTCCCGGTGGCCACGCTCGACGACCCCGATCCGGTCGCGCCCGGCTACCACATCTTCACCGCGAGCCGCATCGCCTGGTTCGACACCGCCGACGATTTCCCCCGCCACGAACGCTTCCGCCCCGACACGCGGGGGCTGTGATGCACCCGCTCGACCATCAGGTCTCGACCCTGCTCCGCGACGTCGCCGCCGATGTCGTTCTCCCGCGCTTCCGCGCGCTCCGCAGCCACGAAATCTTCGAAAAATCGCCCGGCGACATGGTCACGATCGTCGACGGCGAGAGCGAGGCGCGGCTCGGCGAGGGGCTCGCGGCGCTGCTCCCCGATGCGCGGATCGTCGCCGAGGAAGCGTGCTCGGCCGACGCCACGCTGCTCGAAGGGCTCGGCAAGGGCGTCGCCTGGCTGATCGATCCGCTCGACGGCACGACCAATTTCTCCGAAGGGATCACGCCTTTCGCGCTGATGGTCGCGCTGCTCGTCGAGGGCGAGGCCGAGGCGGGGTGGATCTACGATCCCGTGACCAAGCGGATGTGCCACGCGCAGCGCGGCGCGGGCGCCTTCGTCGACGGCGAGCGCATCGCGGGGCGATCGACCGGCGCGCCGCTCCCCGTCGCAGCGCTCGCGATGCATTTCCTCTCGCCCGAGCGCCGCGCCGAT
>JACMKH010000472.1 GCA_014380205.1 Sphingomonadaceae bacterium | reverse complement strand
GACGCGGTGATCGGCGCCGGGATCGGCGCGATGACCCTCGGCGCGACGACGATCTCGGCGAACGCAACCGGAGGCGCGGCCGAGGCCGGTGGCACCGCAGGCGACGCGACTGGCGTCAACGCTCAGCTCACGGCGCGCCAGGGAGCGGGCAGCTTCTCATCGACCAGCCTCGCGATCACCGCCGTCGCGCGCGGACACAATGCTTTCGCCGGCGAGACGCGGGTGCTTGCCTTTGGATCGACGGTCGATGTCGGCGACCTCACAATGGACAGCGGCGCCATCGCCGACGTCGGAGCGGCGACTGGCGACCTCGCCTTGGTCGAGATCGACGGCGCGCGGTTCACCGCGGCGTCCAGCCTGATCAGCGCCGACGCTTTGGGCGCGGGCGCGACGACGGCGGGCAACATCACGCTGCGCACGCAGGACACGAGTGGCGGCGGCGCGCTCGCCACGCGCGCCGAGTTCGGCACCACGCGACTCCAGGCGCGCGCGCCGGGCGGAGCGGGCGTGATCACGCTCGAGAATTTCGTTCCCGATCCTGATTCGGGCGGTGGCATGCGCTTCGCGAGCCTTTCGGCCGAATCGCGCGGAACCGCGGGCGCGCCGGTGTTCGTCGTCCGCGCCGACGCAGGACGCATCAGCATCGACGCCGAGGCCACGATCGCGCTCGACGGCGACGCGAGCTTCGCGATGGAGGGGGCGGGAACGCTCGACGCCGACATCTTCACGCTCACCACCGCCGGCGACGTCACGATCGATCACATCAACCCCGACCCCGCCGAGCTCGCGTCGATCGCCGCGTTGGAGCTCGCAATCACGGCGGACAACATCTTGGCGGGCCCGCCGGGCGGGCGCGCTTCGCTGCTGGATGGCTCTTTCGGGCTTACGCTGTCCGCGACCAACAGGATCGAAGCCGATCGGCTGCGCGGCATGCGGATCGAGACCTTCTCCGGCGGCGATACGATCATCAGGGATGCCTCGTCCGGCGGCGGAATCGATCTCGAGGCGGTCGGAAATCTCACGATCGAGACGGGCAACACCGCTGGCGCTCTGATCATCGATGCCAACCGCGTCGATGCGGATACGCTCTTCGCCGCGTCCAGCATCATCATCACCGCGGCGACCGACATGTCGATCGCTAACGCCAACGGAGACGGCGGCATCCGTCTCACCGCGGGCGGACGGATCGAGGGGGTCGATCTCGCTTCGGGCAGCGACTTCACTGCCACGGCGGGCGGCGATTTCGATGTCGATTTCGCCAGCGCCAACGGCGACCTCACGGTCGATGCGGGCGGTACGATCACGATGCTGGATGTGTCCGCCGACGAGAATCTCACGATGACCGCGGGCGGCGCGATCGACCTTCGCGATGTCGGCGCGGAAAATGTCGCACTGACGGCGGGCGGCGACGCGACGATCGGAGAGATCGAGGCCGAGGGCGTGGTGGATGTCGCCGCCTCGTCGATCGAGGTCGATCTCGTCAATGCCGGCGCGGGGCTCACGCTAGATGCCGACGACGCGCTGACCGCGACGACGCTGATCTCGGGCGGCGTCATGACGCTGATAGCGGGCGCGGACGTCACGGTTGACCAAGCCGACGCGGCGGGCGACCTGACCATTACGGCCGGAGGCGCGCTGACCGGCGGCGATCTGGCGGCGGGGGGCGATCTCGCCGCTACCGCGACCGCCGACGCTACGATCGACAGCGCGAGCGCGGGCGGCGACGTCTCGATCACCGCCAATGCGATCGACGTCGACGTGATCGACGCGGGGGCGAGCATCATCCTCGCCTCGGGAACCGATCTGACGCTGGGAGACCTGCAGGCGAATCGCGACATCCGGCTGACCGCCGCGGGCGCGATCGGGGCTGACCTGCTCGACGCGGGCGGTGCGCTGTTAGTTGAGGGGGGCGGGAATGTCGCGATTAACGCGGCGAGCGCGGGCGAGACCATTGAGCTCAGCGCGGGCGGCGACATCGACGTGACCGATGCCCAGGCGGGCGGGATTGCCACGATGGACGCGGGGGGCGCACTCAACGTTGGCGCACTTGCCGCGAACGGCGATGTCGCGCTGACAAGCAGGCTGGACCTGACCCTCGGCGAGGCCACGATCGGGCGCGGCCGGCTCCCGGATCTGATCGCGATCGCTTCGACCAGCGGTACCGTGCGCATCGGTTCGCTGGCGGGCGACGAGAGCGCGCGGCTTTCGATCGCCGCCGCCCGCGATATCGAGGCGGGATCGCTGCTGCTCGGCGAGGGACAGGGTGGCATCATAGAGCTCGTTGCCAGCGGCGATGTGACGCTCGGCGACGCGATCGCGGGTGACGCGATCCTTGTTTCCGCGGGCGGATCGATCGTCGCGGGCAGCGTGATATCGAACAGTTCCTTCGGTGGCATCGTCACCCTCGACGCGGGCGGAGACATCGCTGCCGGGGATCTCTCGGTCGCGCTAAGGCTCGACGTCAACGCCGGCGGCTCGCTGACGATCGGGCAGTCGTTTAGCATCGAAGGATCGACCAGCCTCGTCGCCGGCCGATCGATCGCGTTGGGCAGCGTCTCAACCTTTGAAGGCCCCCTCACGATCACCGCAGGCGAAGACATCGTCTTCGACCGCATATTCACGTCCGAGACAGCGGGGATTAGCGGCCGCGACATTACCGGCAACGTCATCACCGCTGGCCGAATGACCGTAGGCTCAACGGGGGATGTGTCGCTCACGGAGGCCGGCGCGTTCACGATCGCGATCGAGGCGGGCGGCGGCATCGCGCTCGGCGATGCTGAGGCGGGAGCGTTGCTGAGCGCAAGGGCGGGCGGCGTGCTACGGATCACCGGCGACGCATCCGCCGATGTTATCGAGCTCGCCTCGGCCGATATCGAGCTGGGCAACGACGCTTTCGTCTCGGGAGATGCGATCGCGTTGTCCAATGCCGATGGTGAAGCCTCCATGTTCATCGGCGATTTCGCCGAGAGCAGCGGCTATCGGCTCGACAATGCCGAGGCCGGGCGGCTCGACGCCGACTCGATCGCGATCGCCAACGCCCGAACGATCTTCGTCGGCGATCTCGATCTGGCGGGATCGCGCGCGGCGGGGCGCGGCGGGTTCGTCAGCCTCGCGCTCGACACGCCCGGCGAGATTCGGGTGGTCGGCACGGTGGCGATCGGCGAGGCGACTGCGGCGACCGAGGTCGATCTTACCGGCGGACAACTGCTCCGTGTCGTCACGCCCGAAGGGAGCATTGCGATGACCGCCGCGGGCGGCGCGCTCGCCGGGACGCTGCGGCTCAGCTCGGCGTCGGTGCGCGTGGGATCGGATGCGGCGTTCGCGGCAGTCGACGCGGCGGGCGACATCGCCGCGCGCGACGAGGCGCTCGGGCGCAACCCGGGCCCCGTCAACGATGCGGGCTGGCTCCAGGCCGACACGCTCGTGCTTTCGGGCGCGAACGAAATCTACGTCCAGAACAGCGGCGCCGACGACAGCGAGCACCCCGACCGGCGCGGCTTCACCGCCAACACGCTCCAGCTCGTGACCACCGGGGCGGGGCCCGCCGCGATCGTGATCAACGGACGCGTCTCGGACGGCGCGGGCGGGTTCATCACGGGCAAGGGCGTCATCCCCGGGGCGGCAATCACGGGGCCGGGCGGCGCGGCGGCGCTGTTCGATCCAGGGTCGACGATTAACTCGTGCCTGATCCTCGGCGGCAACTGTCTCGACCTTCCGCCCCCGCCGCCGCCCGTCCCCGATTTCCCCGGCGAGCCGGTCGATCCGGGGCTGGTCGATCGCGTCGAGGGCGATCCTCCCTTCCCGCCGATGATCGACCTCGTCGAGCTGACCGAGGGCGACGAGGCGCCGTGGATCGACGATCCGGTGACCGGCGCGGGCAACGAGGAGCGCTACATCGACCGGCACGTCTGCCGCGACGAGGCGGGCGAGGAGGAGGAATGCGAACGCCCGCGCGAGGGCGCGCCGACGGCGCAGTAAACCTCGCGTCCCTTGTCAGCCGGGGCGAAAGCGATAAGGCTCGCGCGCTTCACGCTCCGCCAAGCCAAGGCCGATTTTGCCCCAAACCCCGCCCCCTACCGCGCCGCTGAGGCTGTTCAACAGCCTGACGCGCGCGATCGAGGAATTCGCGCCGATCGATCCGCTGCGCGTCCGGGTCTACAGCTGCGGGCCGACGGTCTATAATTTCCAGCATATCGGCAACATGCGCGCGTACGTCTTTGCGGACACCTTGGGCCGCGTGCTGCGCTGGAAGGGAAATGAGCTCACCCACGTCATCAACATCACCGATGTCGGCCATCTGACCTCGGACGCCGACGCGGGCGACGACAAGATGGAGGCGGCGGCGCGCGCGGCGGGGAAATCGGCGTGGGAGATCGCGGCCTTCTACACCGCCGCATTCAAGCGCGACATCGAGCGGCTCAACATCACACCGCCCGCGCGCTGGAGCCTCGCGACCGAGCATATCGGCGAGATGATCGAATTCGCCGGGCGGATCGCGCCGGGCCATTGCTACGAGATCGACAGCGGGCTCTATTTCGACGCGACCACGGTGCCCGATTACGGGCGGCTCGCGGGCGCGGCGGGCGGGCCGCTCGAAAGCCGGATCGAGGATGTCGCGGGCAAGCGCCATCCGCAGGATTTCGCGATCTGGCGCAGGTCGGAGCCGGGCGAGAAGCGGCAGATGGAATGGGATTCGCCGTGGGGGCGCGGCGCGCCGGGGTGGCATCTCGAATGCTCGGTGATGAGCTTCAAATATCTCGGCGAGCAGTTCGACATCCACACCGGCGGGATCGACCATCGCGAGATCCACCATCCCAATGAGATCGCGCAGAACCAGGCTTACACCGATTCCTCTAGAACCGGTGCCAACTGGTGGATGCACAACAATTTTCTGGTCGACCGCACCGGCAAGATGTCCAAATCGAAGGGCGAGTTCCTGACGCTCCAGGCGCTCGTCGACCGCGGTGTCCACCCCCTTGCCTACCGGCTGATGTGCCTTCAGGCGCATTACCGGTCGGAGCTCGAGTTCACCTGGGCCAATCTCGCGGCGGCACTGACGCGACTCAAGCGGCTCGCCGTGAGCGTGACTCAGCTCAAGGACGCCGCACTCCTTCGCAAGCAGGAGCCCAAGGCGGCGGCGGATCATGAGGGGCTCGCCACGCTGCTCGCCGCGTTCGACGAGGCGGTGTCGGACGACCTCAACACGGCGAAAGCACTGACGCTGCTCGATAACGTCATGGCGGCGAGCGACGCGGCGCCCGAGCAGCGGCTCGCGGCGGTCGGCGCGATCGACCGCGTG
>JACMKH010000471.1 GCA_014380205.1 Sphingomonadaceae bacterium | reverse complement strand
GGGTAGAGCCGGAGCGTCTCGTGAAACATGTCGCGCGTGTGGGCTAGCAGCCTGAGCTTGTCGAAGCTCAGCGGCCCTTCGGCGAACGCCGCGTCGGCCTCGGCGTGGAGCCGCGCCTGCGTTTCGGGGCACATTGCGATCAGATAGAGCGCCCAGCCGAGCGCCGAGGCGGTCGTGCCATAGCCCGCGAGGAACAAGGTGCCGATCTGGTCGACGAGCTCGCGCTCGTCGAAGCGCGTCTGGGTGACCGGGTCGACCGCGTCGATGAAGCTCTGGAGCAGGTCGTGCCGGTCGACAGCCTCGCCGCGTGCGATCGCCGCGAGCCGCTCGCGCACCGGCGCGTGGAACAGCTCGCGCACGATCGCCGCATATTTGCGCGCGCGCCGCCGGTTGACCGAGAGCCGCGCGGGCAGCCCGATCATCGTCCATACCGCGTGGCGCCAGGCCAGCCGCTGGAACTTGCCGAGGTTGGTCAGGATCGTCTCGGCGTCGGCGCGCGAGAAGGCGCGGCCGTAGATCGCGCGGAAGATCACGTCGGCGGTGGCGTGGGTCACCTCGAGGTCGGCGCGCGTGTTGGGCCCCACCGATCCTTCGCGGAAGCGCTCGGCCATCGCCTCGGCGGCCTCGCGCATCAGCGGGAAGATCGCCTTGATGCGCAGGCTCTCGAACGCGGGCTCGATCATCCGGCGCTGGCGCGCCCAGGTCTCGCCGCGCGAGACGAGCATGCCTTCGCCGATCAAGAGCTCGAGCATCTGGTGCATCAGCAGCGACTTGGGATAGCGCGTCACGCTCTCGGCGAGCACGCGGTGGGCGAGCGGCGGATCGACGATGAAATAGAGCCGGTGCCGGGGCGTGCGCACCTCGCCCATCTTCATCGCGTAGCTGCGCGCGTAGAGCGGCGCGAGCGAGTTATCGAGACTCGCGAACAGCCGCGCGATCGGCCCCGGCTTGGTCGTGCGCGGCGTCGGCTTGGGCGGGTAGAAGGGAGTCATGCGAGGGGCGATAGCCCAGCCCGCGGGCCTCGTCATGCGGCGAAATGAGCGGAGCGGCGCGTCAGGCGCTTGACCTTCGGGGCGGCCGCCCCTCATTTCGCGCCATGTGCAACGAAGCCGCCCGTCGCCGCGCGCTCAACCTTATCCGCGAGGATTTCAGCCAGCTCAAGATCAGGCTGATCTTTCCCGAGGGCGCGCCCAATCTCGCACCGCTAGACAGTATTCGGATCACCGATCCCACGCTGATCGTGCGCCTTGGGCCCGCTGGCCGGTCCTCCAGCGGCGAGACCGAGGCGGAGGCGATCCAGCGGCGCTGGAGCTGGCCCGGCCCGCGCGGCCAGCCGGTCTACAACTACCGCTCGGAGGGCCGCGAGTTTCGCAACGGCGAGACCGGCGGCCGATGCCTGATTCCGCTCGACGGCTTTTATGAATTCACCGCGCCCGTCGTCGCCCGGGGAGAGCCGATACCAAAACGCAAGGACAAATGGCTTTTCACCCAGCCCGATGGCGCAGGGGAGGACGCGCTGTTCTGCGTCGCGGGCCTCTGGCGTGCGGGGGTCGCGTCCGCGCATGGCGGAAGCGGCGAGGCGTTCACCATGCTGACCTGCGAACCCGGCCCCGATGTCGCGCCTTATCACGCGCGCCAGATCGTGCTGATGCCGCGCGCGCATTGGGCCGATTGGCTCGCGGGCGAGATTCCCGCCCCCGATCTGATCGCCCCGACCCCCGCCGGAGCGTTGCGCGTCGCGCGCGTACGCTGAAGGAGGCGGGGCGCTTCGCAATCAGCGCAGATGTCTGGTCGCCCTGCTCCTCAGCCGCGTGAAGTCGCGCACCGATCGCCGGTGGGCGAAGCGCTCGCCGAGCGTCATGGGCCCGGCGGTGATCGCGAAATAATCGTATTCGGCGGGCACCACGCCCGCCTCGATATACTGAAAATGCAGCGCGACCCAGTTGCGCGTCGCGCGCGCGAAGCGCTCGGGCGCCATGATCTCGTGGAACTTGGGATTGAGCAGCTTGGGATTGTGGCGGTCGGCCCTGCGGTCGCCGAGCACGGTATAGGGGTCGGTCAGCGCGAAGCAGGCCGCGTCGGGCGGCGCCGAGAAATCGAGCCAGTCGAAATCCTCGCTTGTCGCGGCGGCGGCGATCTCGGCGTGGAAGCGCTTTGCATGGCGGAAGGCGGCGAGCCAGCAATTGGTCTGGCCGAGCGTGAGCAGCGAAAGCCGCGTCCGCGAGGCGCGCGCCGCGGGGATCGCGCGCGCCGCGATCGACAGCGCATGCGTCGTCCCGACGCTGTGCCCGACCACCAGTATCTCGTCATATTCGCCGCCTGCGAGCTCTTCGGCGAGCATCTCGGCGAAGCCCGCGCGGCGCGTCTCAAGCGCGGGCAGCGCCTCGTGCGAATCGCGCGCGAAATAATGGATCATCCGGCCGATCCAGGTCAGGTTGAACTTCTGCTCGAGCCGGAACAGCAGCCAGAACAGCGCGACGCCCCCCGCCGCGCCCGCACCGAGCCCGATCCACGCCCCCGCGCGCCCCGCGAGCGAGCCTAG
>JACMKH010000470.1 GCA_014380205.1 Sphingomonadaceae bacterium | reverse complement strand
TGCGCGCTCGATCCGCGCCTCGGTCCACGATCCCGAGCTACTCGCGGCGGCGGACGCGCTGGTCGAGGGAAGGCTCGCGGTCGCCGAGCCGATCCTGCGCGCGCGATTGAAGCGCGCGCCGACCGATGTCGCCGCGATCCGCATGCTCGCCGAGCTTGCCGCGCGGCTCGGACGCTATGGCGACGCCGAGAAGCTGCTCCGCCGCGCGCTCGAGCTGGCCCCGAGCTTCCGGCCCGCGCGCCACAATTATGCGCTCGTCCTCCACCGCCAGAACCGCGGCGAGGACGCAATCCGCGAGCTCGACATGCTGCTCGCGGACGATCCGCGCAACGCCGGCCTGCAAAGCCTCAAGGCCGCCGCGCTCGGCCGGATCGGCGAGTTCGAGGGGGCAATCGCGCTCTACGACGATGTGCTCGCGCGCAACCCCGGCCAGCCCAAGCTCTGGATGAGTTACGGCCACGCGCTGAAGACCGTGGGCCGGCAGGCCGACAGCGTCGACGCCTATCGCCAGAGCATCGCGCTCGCGCCGGGGCTCGGCGAGGCGTGGTGGAGCCTCGCCAACCTCAAGCGCGTCAGCTTCTCCGAGGATGACAGGGTCGCGATGATCAAGGCCCTCGAAGGCGATCTGACGCCCGAGGACCGCTTCCATCTCGAGTTCGCGCTCGGCAAGGCCGAGGAGGATCGCGCCGATTACGCCGCCTCGTTCGGCCATTATGTCGAGGGCAACCGCCTGCGCCGCGAGGCGATCAAGCACGATCCCGAGCGGCTCGCGCGCCACGTCGAGCGCACCAAGGCGACGTTCACGCCACAGTTCCTCGCCGATCGCGCCGGCGGCGGATGCCCCGAGCCCGATCCGATCTTCATCATCGGCATGCCGCGCGCGGGATCGACTCTGCTCGAGCAGATCCTGTCGAGCCATCCCGCGATCGAAGGCACGATGGAGCTGCCCGACATCCCCGCCATCGTTGGCCGGCTGAGCCGCCAAGACAAGGAAGAGGATGGCTATCTCGAAACGCTTGCGACGCTGGACCCCGGCGAGCGCGCCGCGCTCGGCGAGGAATATCTCGAACGCACGCGCGTCCAGCGCAAGACCGGCCGGACGCGCTTCATTGACAAGATGCCCAACAATTTCATGCATGTCGGGCTGATCCGGCTGATCCTGCCCAACGCGCGGATCATCGACGCGCGCCGCCATCCGCTCGCCTGCTGCTTCTCCAACTTCAAGCAGCATTATGCGCGCGGGCAGAGCTTCAGCTACGATCTCGCCGAGCTCGGCGCCTTCTACCGCCACTATGTCGAGCTGATGACGTATTTCGACGCGGTCGACCCGGGCGCGATCCTGCGCGTCCAATATGAGGCGGTCGTCGCCGATCTCGACGCCGAGGTCCGGCGGATGCTCGATTTCCTCGGCCTGCCCTTCAATCCGGCCTGCCTGCGCTATCACGAATCCGACCGCGCGGTGCGCACCGCGAGCTCCGAGCAGGTGCGCGAGCCGATCTTCCGCGAGGGGCTCAACCAGTGGCGCCACTTCGAGCCTTGGCTCGGTCCGCTCAAACAGGCGCTCGGCCTGGCCGCGCAAGCCTGAAGCGCGGTCCGGTCGGGCTGTTGTCGATATGCCATGGTCGCGCGACTATCGACAGACCGCGCGCGCTCTCGATTGACATCCGGCGCTCGTTTCGGTTCCATCACGGATGGGGAAGAGGTCGGCTTTGAGCGAGGTGGGGGAGATGATCTTGAAAACGCGTTCCGGCCGTTCCGGCGGCGCCTCGCGGACGATCGCGGGGGCGCTGCTCGGCTCGACCATTCTCGCCGGGGGCAGCGCGGCGGCCCATGCGCAGGAAGCGCCCGAGGCGGTCGACAGCAACATCATCATCGTCACCGCGCAGCGCCGGACCCAGGATCTCCAGGTGGTGCCGCTGAGCATCCAGGTGCTCGGCAACGAACAGCTCGAGGACCTCCAGATCGGCGACTTCCAGGATTATGCGCGCTTCCTGCCGAGCGTTTCGACGCAGGAATTCGGCGGCCCCTCCTATTCGCTGGTCTATATGCGCGGCGTGGCGAGCGGCGGCGACGGCAACCATTCGGGCCCGCTGCCCAGCGTCGGCACCTATCTCGACGAGCAGCCCATCACCACCAACCAGGGCAACCTCAACGTCCACCTCTACGACATCGCGCGCGTCGAGGCGCTCGCCGGGCCGCAGGGCACGCTCTACGGCGCGTCGAGCCAGGCGGGCACGCTGCGCATCATCACCAACCGGCCTGATCCGGGCCAGTTCGAGGCCGGAGTCGACGGCGAGCTCAACTGGGTCGATCACGGCGATCCCGGCGGCGCGCTCGAGGGCTTCATCAACGTGCCGATCGGCGACAGCATGGCGGTGCGCGCGGTCGGCTGGTACGTTCGCGACGGCGGCTATATCGACAACATCCGCGGTATTCGCACCTTCCCGACCTCGGGCGAGACCGACGACAACCAGGCGCTGGTCGAGGACGATTTCAACGACGTCGAGACCTTCGGCGGGCGCGTCGCGCTCGGCATCGATCTCGACGAGAACTGGACGATCACCCCCGCCGTGATGGCGCAAGAGCAGACCAGCACGGGGAGCTTCGGCTTCAACCCGCGCGTCGGCGATCTCAACGTCCAGCGCTACCGCGACGATTTCCAGGAGGACCGCTGGTATCAGGCGGCGCTGACCATCGAGGGCAGCATCGGCGACTTCGACCTCGTCTATGCGGGCGCCTATATCAATCGCGATATCGAGGGCCTCTCCGACTATTCGGACTACGCCTATTTTTATGACGCGCTCGCGAGCTACGGCTATTATTTCGTTGGCCCCTGCGACAATCCCAACCCGTTCGATCCGAGCTGCCCGCGCGTCAACCCATCGCAATATTTCGAAAGCAGCGACCGCTTCTCGCTGTTGAGCCAGGAGCTGCGCGTGACCTCGCCGCAGGACAGCCGCATCCGCGCGGTCGCGGGCCTGTTCTATCAGCGCCAGTTCCACGACATCGAGCAGCGCTACAAGGTCGACGGCATCGCCACCGCGATCGAGGTCCCCGGCCGGCCCGACACGATCTGGCTGACCAAGCAGGACCGCGTCGACCGCGACCGCGCGGTGTTCGGCGAGCTCGCCTTCGATGTCGTCGAGAACCTCACGCTGACCGGCGGGCTGCGCTATTACCGCTTCAACAACACGCTGATCGGCTTCTTCGGCTATGGCGCGGGCTTCAGCGGCTCGACCGGCGAGTCGCAATGCTTCGGCCCGCCGACCACCGACAACGCGCCCTGCACCAACCTCGCCGACGTCGACGCCTCGGGCAACATCGTTCCCAAGCGCTCGCGCGACGACGGCATTATCCACCGGCTCAACCTGACCTGGCAGGCGACGCCCGACCATATGGCCTACGCGACCTGGTCGCGCGGCTTTAGGCCCGGCGGCATCAACCGGCGCGGCTTCATCCCGCCCTATGGCGCGGACTTCCTCACCAACTACGAGCTCGGCTTCAAAACCGAATGGTTCGACGGGCGGCTGCGCTGGAACACCGCCTTCTTCCACCAGGAATGGAGCAACTTCCAGTTCGCGATCCTCGGCCCCAACGGGCTCACCGAGATCCGCAACGCCGCCCAAGCGCGCGTCCAGGGGCTCGAGACGGATGTCGTATGGCGGCCCGTCGACGGGCTCACCATCTCGGGGGCGATGTCGCTCATCGAGGCCGAGCTCACCGAGAATTACTGCGGCTTCCTCGACGAGGACAACAACCCCGTCACCGAATGCGAGGACCCGCTCGCGCCGACGGGGACGCGGCTGCCCGTGACGCCGCGCTTCAAGGGCAACATGATCGTCCGCTACGAGTTCCCGCTTTCGCCGAGCCTCGAGGGCCATGCCCAGGTCGCCGGGGTCTATCAGAGCAGCATCCGTCCCGGGCTCGAGCTCGAGGAGACGCGGCTGCTCGGCATCCAGGACGGCTATGGCACGGTCGACATCGCGGCGGGCGCCGAATCCGAGGACGGCTGGCGCTTCGAGGCCTATGTCACCAACCTGCTCGACGAGCGCGGCTCGGGCTATGTCTTCGCGCAATGCGCCTCGGCGATCTGCGCGACCGATAACCCCGACACGCCCGGCCTCGTCTACACCGTGCCCAACCAGCCGCGCACCTTCGGGCTGAGGGTCGGCCGACGGTTCTAGCAGCGACCGAGGCCGCGCCGGGCATCCCGGCCGAAGGCGTGATCCCCGAGGAGCGCAAGCTCGGGCGCTGGATGACGGTCTCGCTCGTCGTCGGCAACATGATCGGGTCGGGCATCTTCCTGCTGCCCGTCGCGCTCGCGCCGCTGGGGTGGAACTCGGTCGGCGGCTGGCTGCTCACCGTCGCGGGCGGATTGTGCATCGCGGCGACCTTCTGCTGGCTGGTCCGCGCGATCCCGCGCGAGGGCGGCCCCTATGTCTACACGCGCGAGGCGTTCGGCCCGCTCCCCGCGTTCATGGTGACGTGGAGCTATTGGATTTCGCTGTGGATCGGCAACGCCGCGATCGCGGTTGCCGGGGTGAGCTATATTAGCGTGTTCCTGCCCTTCCTTTCGACCGCGCCCGGCGCGGCGGCGGTCGCCGCCTGCGTGCTGATCTGGGGGGTCAGCATCATCAACCTGTCGGGGACGCGCGCGGCGGGGGGATTTCAGCTGGTCACCACGGTGATCAAGCTGATTCCGCTGGTCGTCGTGATCCTGCTCGCGGCGCTGGCGATCGCGAGTGGGGAGGCGGCGCCGCGCCCGCTCGCCGCGGGCGAGCTTTCGGCCCCGGCGATCACCGCCGCCGCGACGCTGACCCTGTGGGCGCTGCTCGGGCTCGAATCGGCGACCGTTCCGGCCGGCAAGATTCGCGATCCCCAGCGCACGATTCCCTTCGCGACGCTCACCGGAACCGCGCTGACCGGGCTCGTCTATCTCATCACCTGCTCGGCGATCGTGCTGCTCATGCCCGCCGAGACGATCGCCGGTTCGAGCGCGCCCTTCGCCGATTTCGTGACGCGCTTCTGGGCGCCCGAGCCCGCGCTGTTCATCGCGCTGTTCGCGGCGATCGCCTGCATCGGCGCGCTCAACGGCTGGGTGCTCGTGCTCGCCGAGCTGCCCTTCGCGATGGCGCGGGCTGGCGCCTTCCCGGCGTGGTTCGGCAAGCAGACCGCGGCGGGCGCGCCGGCGCGTTCGCTGATCGTGTCGAGCGGCCTGATGACGGCGGTCGTGCTGCTCAACTATCAGCGCTCGGCGACCGAGATTTTCGCCTTTCTGATCCTGCTGTCGACCGCGACCACGCTGTTCATGTATCTCGCCTGCGCGCTCGCCGCGCTCAAGCTTTCAGGCCGCCTCCCGCATTCGCGGCTGATGATCGGCCTCGCGGCGGTCGCGACGGTCTATGCGGTCTGGACGATCTACGGCGCGGGCGGCGAGGCGGTCGGCTGGGGCGTCGCGCTGCTCGCGCTCGGCGTTCCCGTCCATTTCGCGATGCGAAAGACCGCCCGTGATCCGCGCTGATGGAAAATGGTGCCGCTTACAGGACTCGAACCTGTGACCCTCGCATTACGAATGCGATGCTCTACCAGCTGAGCTAAAGCGGCGCCCGGAGAGGCGCGGGCATTACCAAGCGCCCCGGCCCAGGGCAAGCCGCCGCCCGCCGCGATTTCGCGTGCTTTCCGCACCAAGGTTTACCGATCGTCAACCATCGCGGGGCCATAAGGCGCTCCCATGCAGACGCGCACGCCAGCGGGGGCGAGATGATGGACAACCTCCAGCCTTTCGGGACGGAGCACGACAGCGACGTTTCCGAGGAGGACGACCGCGGCGTCGAGGCGCCGCCGCAGATCGGCGCCGACGAGCGGCGGATGCACGTCCGAGCCTATAACTACTGGGCGTCGCTGCTCCGCGACCGCCCCTATCCCTCGATCGCCGATCTCGATCCCGCGGGGGTCGAGGATTTCGGCGGCAACAGCGTGCTGCTCGATTTCACCGCCGGGGTTAACGATCCGCGGATCGCCTGGCTCGGCCGCGCGCTGCGCGAGGAATGCGGGATGAGCGCCGAGCTCGGCCGCATCTCGGAGGTGCCCGGCCGCTCGCTGCTGTCGCGGCTGACCGACCATTATCTCCAGATCATCGCCAACCAGGCGCCGGTCGGCTTCGAGGCCGAGTTCGTCAACCAGCGCGACATGAGCACGCTCTACCGCGGCATATTGATGCCCTTCTCGTCCGACGACGACGACCAGATCGACTTCATCTACGGCGTGATCAACTGGAAGGAATGCGCGGGCGAGGAAGCCGAAGCGGCGATCGCCGAAGAGGTCGCGCGCGCGCGCGCGCCGCGCGCGCCGATCGTTCCGGCGGTTCCGGTCTGGGCCGATGGTCCGAGCGCTGACGTCGCGGAGGCGGACTTCGACGAACCCGCCGAGGAGCCCGCGCTCGACGACGCGGCGAGCCTCGCCGACTGGCTGGTCGCCGCGCGCGCGAGCGCCGAGGCGGCG
>JACMKH010000063.1 GCA_014380205.1 Sphingomonadaceae bacterium | reverse complement strand
TTCTTCGAGCCCGACACTTTCTTCCGCTTTCGCGACGCGGCCGCCGCGCGCGGCATCACCGCCGAGCTGGTGCCGGGCATCCTGCCGGTCAGCAACTTCGCGCAGCTCAAGAAAATGGCGGCGGGGTGCAACACTCACGTCCCCGCCTGGATGGCGCGGCTGTTCGAGGGGCTCGACGATAAGCCCGCCGCACGCCAGCTGGTCGCCGCGACCGTCGCCGCCGAGCTGTGCCGCCGCCTCTACGCGGGCGGCGTCAGGCATTTCCATTTCTACACCCTCAACCGCGCCGAGCTGGCCTATGCGATCTGCCACATGCTCGGCGTCCGCCCCGCCGCCGCCGGAGCACCCGCGCAGGAGCTTGCCGCATGACCAAAGCCGAAAGTCTGCGCGCCGAAGCCGCGAAACGCGTCCTCCTCACCGACGGCGCGTTCGGCACGATGATCCAGTCCTACGGGCTGGGCGAGGCCGACTATCGCGGATCGTACGATCTGACCGACGACCAGAAAGGCAATAACGACCTTCTCTGCCTGACGCGGCCCGATGTCATCGACGCCATCACGCGCGGCTATCTCGAAGCGGGCTCGGACATCGTCTCGACCAACACCTTCAACGCCAACACCATCAGCCAGTCGGACTATAACGCCGTTCACCTGGTGCGCGACATCAACCTTGCCGCCGCGAAGATCGCGCGCACTGCCGCCGACGATTACGAGGCGCGCGACGGCCGCCCGCGCTTCGTCGCGGGGGCGATCGGCCCGACCAACAAGACGCTGTCGCTGTCGCCCGACGTCAACGATCCGGGCTTCCGCGAGGTCGATTTCGACGGGGTCAAAGCCGTCTATGCCGAGCAGATCGACGCGCTGATCGAAGGCGGCGTCGATTTCATCCTCATCGAGACGGTGTTCGACACGCTGAACGCCAAGGCCGCGATCATGGCCGCGCTCGAGGCGGGCGAGGCGCGCGGGCACGAGATTCCCCTGATGCTCTCGATGACGATCACCGACATGGCGGGGCGCAACCTTTCGGGCCATTCGGTCGAGGCCTTCTGGGCGGCGGTCCGCCACGCGCGCCCGCTGACGATCGGGCTCAACTGCTCGTTCGGCGCCGAGCAGCTCCGCCCGCATCTCCATGCGCTCTCGGATGTCGCCGACGCGCTGGTGATGGCCTATCCCAACGCCGGCCTGCCCAACGAGCTCGGCGAGTATGACGAATGCGCCGAGACCACCGCCACGCAGGTCTCGCACTGGATCGAGCAGGGGTTGGTCAACGTCGTCGGCGGCTGCTGCGGAACGACGCCCGCGCATATCACGGCGATCGCGAAGCTTGCGCGCGAGGCGGAGCCGCGCGCGCTCCCCGCGCCGCCGGAACGCACGCTGCTCGCCGGCCTCGAGCCGATGATGCTCGCGGCGTGACCCCTTCCCCTCCCGCACATGGGACCGGGAAGTAGCATCGATGGCCACCGCCTCCCTCCTCCCCGAAGACACGCGCCAGCCCGCCACGGCGACCTTCGTCAACGTCGGCGAGCGGACCAACGTCACCGGCTCGGCCAGGTTCAAGAAGCTCATCATGGCGGGCGATTACGAGGCCGCAGTCGAGGTCGCGCGCCAGCAGGTCGACAACGGCGCCCAGGTCATCGACGTCAACATGGACGAGGGCCTGCTCGATTCCGAGCTCGCGATGACCACCTTCCTCAAGCTGATCGCGGCCGAGCCCGATATCGCGCGCGTCCCCTTCATGATCGACAGCTCCAAATGGAGCATCATCGAGGCCGGGCTCAAATGCGTGAGCGGCAAGCCGATCGTCAACTCGATCAGCATGAAGGAGGGCGAGGCCGCGTTCCTCGTGTCCGCGCGCAAGGTGATGGCCTATGGCGCCGCGGTCGTCGTGATGGCGTTCGACGAGAAAGGGCAGGCCGACACGCGCGAACGCAAGGTCGAGATCTGCGAGCGCGCCTACAAGCTGCTCACCGGCATCGGCTTTCCCGCCGAGGACATCATCTTCGATCCCAACATCTTCGCGGTCGCGACCGGGATCGACGAGCATCGCCGCTACGCGCTCGACTTCATCGAGGCCGCGCGCGAGATCAGGGCGCGTTGCCCGCGCGTCCACATCTCGGGCGGGCTTTCGAACCTCAGCTTCTCGTTCCGCGGCAACGAGCCCGTCCGCCGCGCGATGCATTCGGTGTTCCTCTACCACGCGATCCCCGCCGGGATGGACATGGGCATCGTCAACGCCGGCCAGCTCGACGTCTACGACGAGATCGATCCCGAGCTGCGCGAGGCGTGCGAGGACGTCATCCTCGACCGGCGCCCAAGAAGCGGGGGGGACGCCACCGAGCGGCTGATCGCGCTCGCGGAGAAATTCCGCGACGTCGACGAACGCGCCGAGAAGGAAGCCGAGGAGTGGCGCTCGTGGAGCGTCGGCAAACGGCTCGAGCATGCGCTGGTGCGCGGCCTCGACGCGCATGTCGTCGAGGACACCGAGGAGGCCCGGCAGGGCGTCGCGCGGCCGATCGAGGTGATCGAGGGGCCGCTGATGGACGGGATGAACGTCGTCGGCGACCTGTTCGGATCGGGCCGCATGTTCCTGCCGCAGGTGGTCAAATCGGCGCGCGTGATGAAGAAGGCGGTTGCGCACCTGCTCCCCTTCATCGAGGCCGAGAAGGACGAGAACGCGCGCGGCAAGGGCCGCATCGTGATGGCAACGGTCAAGGGCGACGTCCACGATATCGGCAAGAACATCGTCGGCGTCGTTCTCCAGTGCAACGGCTTCGAGGTGATCGACCTCGGCGTGATGGCGCCCTGGACCAAAATCCTCGAGACCGCGGTCGAGCACGACGTCGACATGATCGGGCTTTCGGGCCTCATCACCCCCTCGCTCGACGAGATGGTCACCGTCGCCGAGGAGATGACGCGCGCCGGAATGACGATGCCGCTGCTGATCGGCGGCGCGACGACGAGCCGCGTCCACACCGCGCTCCGCATCGAGCCCGCCTATGCGGGGCCGGTCGTCCATGTCCTCGACGCGAGCCGCGCCGTCGGCGTCGCCTCGACCCTGGTCTCGGACACCCAGCGCGATCCCTTTGTCGCCAAGACCGCGAACGAATACGAGGAAATCCGCGACTCGCGCCGCGGCGCGGGCCAGTCCAAGCTGGCGACGCTCGAAGCCGCGCGCGCCAACGGCTTCGCCATCGATCCCGCGCTCAAGCCCCCCGCGCCCGCTCGGCCCGGCCTCCACACCTATGACGACTGGCCGCTCGCCGACCTCGTCGACTACATCGACTGGACCCCCTTCTTCCGCACCTGGGAGCTCGCGGGCGTCTATCCGGGCATTCTCGACGACGCCGTGGTCGGCGAAAGCGCGCGGAACCTGTTCGCCGACGCGCAGGCGATGCTGGAACGGATCGTCGAGGAAAGATGGCTGACCGCGCGCGCCGTGGTCGGCCTGTGGCCGTGCCGAAGGGACGGGGATGATGTCGCTATTAAATCCTCCCCAAGCTCGCTTGGGGAGGGGGACCATGCGCAGCGTGGTGGAGGGGCCGCTGGCGAAGACGGCGGTGTTCCACCGTCGCCCCTCCACCCCTCGCCTTCGGCGAGCGGTCCCCCTCCCCGAGCCAAGCTCGGGGAGGAATTTGAGGTGCGCATCCCCCTCCTCCGCCAGCAGCTCGCCAAGCGCCCCGGCCGCGCCAACATGTGCCTCGCCGATTTCATCGACCCCGCCGGCGACTGGATCGGCGGCTTCGCGGTCTCCGCCGGCCACGGTATCGAAGCGCATCTCGCCCGCTTCCAGGCCGACCACGACGACTACTCGGACATCCTCCTCAAGGCGCTCGCCGACCGCCTCGCCGAGGCCTTGGCCGAGCGGATGCACGCCCACGTCCGCCGCGAGCTCTGGGGCCACGCCTCCGGCGAGCAGCTCACCAACGACGATCTCGTCCGCGAGCGCTACCAGGGTATCCGCCCCGCCCCCGGCTATCCCGCCTGCCCCGACCACAGCCTCAAGCCGATCTTGTTCGATCTGCTCGGCGGCGGCTCGGGCGACAACGGCCCCGCCGGCATCGCGCTCACCGACAGCTTCGCGATGTGGCCCGCCTCCTCGGTCTCGGGCTTCTACTTCGGCCACCCGCAAGCGAGCTATTTCGGCGTGGCGAGGGTGGGGCCGGACCAGGTCGAGGAGTATGCGAAGCGCCGAGGCGTCGACCTCGCGACAGCCGAGCGCTGGCTGAGGCCGAACCTCGACTAACCCCTTCCCCCCTTGCGGGGAGTGTTGCGAGAGGAGCGGGTGCGGAATGCCCCCGGCATTCCGCAGATCGTGCCGGGGGCACGATCGACCTCCGAGCGGGCTGCACTGGTTGCGCAGCCTTAGCGAGCCTCTTGGCGAGCTTAGGCGAAGATGATCAGGCCGCTATGTCCCCCGGACATAGCTACAAACTGCCGGGGGCAGTTTGTACCTGATCATGGTGAGGGGTCCGGCGCTCGAAGAGCGCCCGGCTCGACATCGAGCCGAACCGGGCGCGGGGCCCACACCCCGCCCCCACCCCCCACCGGGGGGGGGGCATGTTGGGGGGGGGGGGGAAGCCGCGGG
>JACMKH010000469.1 GCA_014380205.1 Sphingomonadaceae bacterium | reverse complement strand
TTGTGATCGGCACGCTCGCGGGGCTGCGCGCGGTCAAGAATCTGCCCCGCCTGGTCCGCGCTTTCGCGGCGGCGGGCGAGGGCGCGCGGCTAGTGATCGTCGGCGAGGGTCCCGAGCGCGGCGCGATCCTTGCCGAAGCGGCGCGGCTCGGCGTCGCGGAGCGTGTGTCGCTTCCGGGCTTTTTGCCCGATCCGGCGCGCTATCTCGGGCTGTTCGACATTTTCGCGCTGTCGTCGGACAGCGAGCAGTTTCCGATCTCGCTGGTCGAGGCGATGGCGGCGGGGCTGCCCGTGGTCGCTACCAGCGTTGGCGATGTAGCCGAGATGGTCGCCGAGCCCAATCGCGCGCTGCTCGTCGATCCCAAGGACGAGCTCGGATTCGCGGCGTCGCTGGCGCGGCTCATCGCCGATCCCGCGCTGCGCCGCGCGCTCGGCGAGGCCAATCGCGCCCGCGCGGCGGCCGAGTTTGACGAGGCGGCGATGCTCGCCGCCTATCGCGCGCTGTACGCGGAAACTATCGGCCGGCCGGGCGTTTTCGGCTGAACGATATTCCGCGCGCAATTTTCGTTGGAACGATTATATTCCGCCCAAACCGGCTTGGAGAGACGCGTGTTCAAGGGACTGGAGCCCATCCTCTACGCGGGGCGCGAGGTGCTGCCGCTGATCGAGGGCGGCAAGGGCGTGGCGGCGACGAATCACTCGAGCTCGGGCGCCTGGGCGGCGGCGGGCGGGATCGGCACGGTGTCGGCGGTCAACGCCGACAGCTACGATCCCGAGGGCAAGATCATCCCGCAGATCTATCACGCGCTGAGCCGGCGCGATCGCCACGAGGAGCTGATCGGCTATGCCGTCGACGGCGCGGTCGAGCAGGTCAAGCGCGCGTGGGACATCGCGAGCGGCGCGGGCGCGATCAACATCAACGTGCTGTGGGAGATGGGCGGCGCGCAGCGCGTGCTCAACGGCGTGCTCGAGAAGACCAGGGGGCTCGTTGCCGGCGTCACCTGCGGCGCGGGGATGCCCTACAAGCTCTCCGAGATCGCGGCCTCGTACAACGTCAACTACCTCCCCATCATCAGCTCGGCGCGCGCGTTCAGGGCGCTGTGGAAGCGCGCCTATTCGAAGGCGGCCGAGTGGCTCGGCGCGGTGGTTTACGAGGATCCCTGGCTCGCGGGCGGGCACAACGGCCTTTCCAACGCCGAGGATCCGCTCAAGCCCGAGGACCCCTATCCGCGCGTGAAGGCGCTGCGCGAGACTATGCGCGAGGGCGGCATCCCGGACAATCTGCCGATCGTGATGGCGGGGGGTGTCTGGTATCTCAGGGAGTGGGAGAACTGGATCGACAATCCCGAGCTCGGCCAGATCGCCTTCCAGTTCGGCACGCGCCCGCTGCTCACCCAGGAAAGCCCCATCCCGCAAACGTGGAAGGACGTGCTGACCACGCTTGAGGAAGGCGACATCCTGCTCCACCGCTTTTCGCCGACCGGCTTCTATTCCTCGGCCGTGCGCAACGACTTCCTGCGCAATCTTGAGAAACGCTCCGAACGTCAGATCGCCTTTTCGCGCCAGGCCGCGGGCGACCACCAATTCCAGCTCGACGTCGGCGTCAAAGGCCGCTCCTTCTGGGTGACGCGCAACGATCTGCTTCGCGCGCGCGCGTGGTACGGGCTCGGCTTCACCGACGCGCTCAAGACCCCCGACAACACTTTGGTGTTCGTCACGCCCGAGGAGCGCGCGATGATCCGCAAGGATCAGGCCGATTGCATGGGCTGCCTCAGCCAGTGCCAATTCTCGTCCTGGGCCGACAATGAGGACAACAGCACGGGCCGCCTCGCCGATCCGCGCAGCTTCTGCATCCAGAAGACCCTGCAGGACATCGTCCACGGCGGCTCGACCGAGGAAAACCTGATGTTCGCGGGCCACGGCGCCTATCAGTTCAAGCAGGATCCCTTCTACTCGAACGGCTTCGTGCCCACGGTGAAGCAGCTCGTAGATCGGATCCTGACCGGCGACTGACGGGCGTCAATCCAGCTCCCAAGCCCGCCCGCCGTGCGCGGCCGCGTCGATGCCGCCTTCCTCGTCGGCCTCGCGCGCGCGCATTGGCAGCACCAGCCCGACCACCCAGGCGATCGCCGCGCTCGCCACCGCCGCCCACAGCGCGACGATCGCGACCGAGATGACCTGCCCGGTGAACTGGCTCACCATGCTCGCGCCTTCGGCATAGCCGAGCCCGCCGAGCTCGGGCATCGCGAAGATCGCCAGCAGCACCGCGCCCGCGCTCCCCGCGACGCCCGATGTGGCGACGACATTGCCCGGATCGTCGATCCCGACGCGGCGCAGCACGCCGGCGAGCGTGAAGGC
>JACMKH010000468.1 GCA_014380205.1 Sphingomonadaceae bacterium | reverse complement strand
GGCAGCCGCTCGATCAGCCCGATTGTCTCATAGCCGAAATAGCCGACGAGGCAGGCGAGTGCCGGCTCGAGGTTCCCGCGGGGCTGCCGCGCGCGCTCGCCTGCCTCGTCGGCTATTTCGGCTATGAGACAATCGGGCTGATCGAGCGGCTGCCGCGACCGCCCGCCAACCCGCTCGACCTGCCCGACATGCTGTTCGTGCGGCCGACCCTGATCCTAATCTTCGACCGGCTCGAGGATGAGCTCCATTTCGTCGCGCCGGTGTGGGCGGGGGCGGGGGATTTGTCGGCGGAAAAGGCCGTGGATCAAGCGGTGGAGCGGATCGAGGCGGCCTCGGCGCGGCTGGCAGCGCCGTATCTGCCGAAGCGTGATGCCCACGCCCGTCATTCCCGCGAAAGCGGGAATCCAGCTTCTTCTTCTTACTCCGCGAGGCCTCAAGAAAAGCTGGATTCCCGCTTTCGCGGGAATGACGGAGAAGGGTCGGTCGAACCTGTCTCCACGCTCCCGCCCGGCCGCTATCGCGAGATGGTGCTCGCGGCGAAACACTATATCGAGGCGGGCGACATCTTCCAGGTCGTGCTCGCGCAGCGCTTCGCCATGCCCTTCGCGCTGCCGCCGATCGACCTCTACCGCTCGCTCAGGCGGATCAACCCGTCGCCGTTCCTCTATTATCTCGACCTGCCCGGGTTCGCGGTGATCGGCTCCTCGCCCGAGATTCTCGTGCGCGCGCGCGACGGCGAGGTGACGATCCGGCCGATCGCGGGGACGCGGCCGAGGGGCAAGACCGCGAGCGAGGACGCGGCGAACCGCGAGGGCCTGCTCACCGATCCCAAGGAGCGAGCCGAGCATCTGATGCTGCTCGATCTGGGGCGCAACGACGTCGGCCGCGTCGCCGAGGCGGGGAGCCTGACCGTGACTGACAGCTACGCGGTCGAGCTTTACAGCCATGTCATGCACATCGTCTCGAACGTGGTGGGGAAGCTCGACCCGCGCTTCGACGCGCTCGACGCACTGTTCGCGGGCTTTCCGGCGGGGACGGTGTCGGGCGCACCCAAGGTCCGCGCGTGCGAGATCATCGCCGAATTGGAGCCCGAGACGCGCGGCGCCTATGCCGGCGGCGTCGGCTATTTCTCGCCCGACGGATCGATGGATTCGTGCATCGTGCTGAGGACCGCGGTGGTCAAGGACGGGGTCATGCACGTCCAGGCGGGCGCGGGCATCGTCGCGGACAGCGACCCGGCGTATGAGCAGAGGGAGTGCGAAGCCAAGGCGGGGGCGCTGGTGGCGGCGGCGCGGGATGCGGTGAAGCGGGCGGAAGAAGCGGCGTTCCGGCAGTAGGGATCAAATGGGCTGCGAGAAGGGGTTTCGCACCGTCACGCCGCGCCAGACGAAGCCATCCTGGAAATCCTCCGAGAGAAGGATCTCCGCATGTCCGGCAACGCTGTTCAAAATAAGCGCGTCATACACCGGAACCCGATGGCGCTCGGCGAGCCGCAGTGCGTGTTCAAAGACGCGTTCGTCGCTGCCGACCACCTTCGAAGGCGCCTGCCATTTTCTGACGATCCCGGCCGCCTCCGCGGCCGAGCAGCCGCTCTTTCGAACGAGAACATGATAGAATTCGGCCAGCACCTGAACCGGAATGACGAGCGGAGGGCCCTCGATCTCCGCGACTTTCCGAAGCACTGCTTTGGCCTGGTCCACCTTGGACATGTCGGATGGCGCTCCGCCGAGTCCCTCGGCGTACAGCAGGATATTGGTGTCGACGGCGAATTTGCTCAGCGGGTTATCTCGTCCCAGATTTCCTCGCGCGACCAGGGACCGATCACCCGGAACTCAGACCTCGCCCAGCGCGCCTGAAGCTCTTCCCAGGCCTTCTCCCGAGCGGCCTTTTCCTCGTCTGCATCGCGATCGGCGGGCGATCGCATCTCGGCCACGGGCTCGCCATGCGACGTGATCGTGATGCGATCGCCGTCCTTCACCGCGCGCAGCAGCTTGGAAAAGGAGCGATTGGCCTCCGCCGCGCCGATAGTGACGTGCTTGCCCATATCACTACTGTAGTGAGGGCCAGGCATTCGTGCAAGCTTGGCGATGACGCGGCAGTATCCTAATCAGCGCTCATGCGCATTTTCCTCGCCATGCTCGCCCTCCTGATCGCCTCGCCCGTCATCGCCGAGACCCA
Source organism: Sphingomonadaceae bacterium (assembly GCA_014380205.1). Classification (GTDB taxonomy): domain Bacteria; phylum Pseudomonadota; class Alphaproteobacteria; order Sphingomonadales; family Sphingomonadaceae; genus Parasphingopyxis. The sequence continues at coordinate 7,797 of JACMKH010000468.1, read as the reverse complement.
ATGGCCCGTCACCGAAGGTGACCACGTCATTCGCGATTTCGCCTTTGGCACCGGCGAGTCGCTCCCCGAGCTGCGCATCCATTACCGCACGCTCGGGACGCCGCATCGCGACGCCGAGGGGCGGATCGACAATGCGGTGATAGTGCTTCACGGGACGGGCGGGAGTGGGGCGCAGTTTCTCGCGCCGCAGTTCGCCGACGAGCTTTTCGGGCCGGGGCAGCCGCTCGACATTGCGCGCTATTACGTCATCCTGCCCGATGGGATCGGGCACGGCGGGTCGTCGAAGCCGAGCGATGGCCTCCGCGCGCGTTTCCCACGCTACGATTACGCCGACATGGTCGAGGCGCAGCGGCGGCTGCTCGTCGAGGGGCTCGGGGTCGAGCGGCTGCGGCTGCTGATGGGAACCTCGATGGGGTGCATGCACGGCTTCATCTGGGGTGAGGCGCATCCCGGGATGGTGCAGGCGATGATGCCGATGGCGTGCCTGCCGATCGAGATCGCCGGGCTCAACCGGATGTGGCGGATGATGATCATCGACGGGCTGCGCGGGGACCCGGGCTACGCGGGCGGCGATTACGAGACCCAGCCAGCGCAGGGCATGCGCAACGCGGCGAACCTGCTGACGGTCGCCGGCGCGGCGCCGCTCTTGTTCCAGGAGCAGTGGCCTGAGCGCGAGGCGGCCGAGACCGAGGGGGAGCGGCGCGTGGCGGCGGCGATGGAGGGGCGCGATGCCAACGACATGATCTGGCATTTCGACAGCTCGCGCAATTACAACCCTGAGCCGGGGCTCGAGCGTATCACGATGCCGGTGACGTGGATCAACTCGGAGGATGATTTCATCAATCCCTCGGGGTTCGGAATCGCCGAGCGGCTGGCGGCGCGGATGCCGGGGGGGCGGTTCGTGCTGATCCCCGAGACGACCGAGACGCGCGGGCATGGGACGCACACATGGGCGCGGTTCTGGAGGGATGAGCTTGTCGCGTTGCTGGCGCGGAGCGAATAACGTCATTCCCGCGCAGGCAGGAAGCCGCACTTTCTCCAAGCGCCGCAAGCAAAGCAGATTCCTGCCTTCGCAGGAATGACGGGGATTGCTACCAAGCGGCGACAACGCGGAGCGCGCATGACTGAATTTTCCGATCTGCTCGACGGCTATCGCCGTTTCCGTGCGCACGGCTGGGCGCGCGAGCGCGAGCGTTGGGCCGCGCTCAGCGAGGGGCAGCGCCCGGGCGTGATGGTGATCGCCTGCTCGGACAGCCGGGTCGATCCCGCGCAGATCTTCGACGCCTCGCCGGGCGAGATGTTCGTCGTGCGCAACGTCGGCGCCCTGGCGCCGCCATGCGAATGGGGGGGCGGGTTCCACGGCGTCTCCGCCGCGCTCGAGTTCGCGGTGACCCAGCTCGAGGTCGAGGAGATCGTCGTGATGGGGCATGGCGCGTGCGGCGGCTGCGCGGCGGCGCTCGCGGGGACTTTCCAGGGCGCGCGTGCGGGCGAGGGCGGGTTCATCGCGCACTGGATCGAGCTGCTCGATCCGGCGCGCGAGCGCGTGCTCGCCGCGCATCCCGACCCGACGAGCGCGGAGGCGGCCGATGCGATGGAGCATGAGGCGGTGCGGGTCAGCCTCGACAATCTGAGGACCTTTCCGTTCGTGGCGGAGCGCGAGGCGGCGGGCGCGCTGACGCTCCACGGCGCGTGGTTCGCGATCGGCAGCGGGATGCTGCATTTGTACGATGAGCAGGCTATGGCGTTCAGGCCGGCGTGAGATCGGGACTCAAGGGGGAAGTTATGAAAAACGCATTCTGGATCGTGGTGATCGTCATCGCGGCGATCATCGGCGCGATGTACGGCCCCTCGCTGCTCGAAACCTTCCCGCCCGAGGTCGTGCTGATCGGCGGCGGGCTGTTCTTTCTCGCGCTGATCGGCTTCGTCATCTTCTCGCTCTCGGGAAACAAGGGCGGACGGCGCGCCGACGCGAGCGCCGAGGCCGCGGCGCGGACCTTGCGCGCGCCCGAGGACAAGGCGCGGATCTATTTCATCCGGCGCGGCTTCGTCGCTTCGCTCCAGGGGATGAACGTCTCGGTCGACGAGAATTTCAAGGGTCAGATCAAATCGGGCAAATTCGTAATGGCCGAGGTCGCGCCGGGGGCGCACCGGCTCAACGCCAGAATGGCGCGGGGCGGCAAGTCTACCGCGGCCGAGATGGATTTCGATCTCGCGCCGGGCGAATCGGCGTTCGTGGTCGCGACGATCGAGATGGGCGCGCTCGCCGCCTCGACCAAGCTCACGCGCGTCGACGAGACGCGGGCGCGAGACGAGCTTGCCGGGGTCAAGATGATGATGTGGGAAAGCGCGCCGGCGGCGTGAGGAAAGAGGAGGAAATAACATGAACTGGTCGATCATTCCGGCGAGCTGGTCGGGACCGCTGCTGAGCGTGCTGCGCATCGTCGCGGGGCTGCTGTTGCTCGCGCATGGCGTGCACAAATTCTTCAATTTCCCCGCGCCGTTTCCTTTTCCGTTGAACGGGATGATGTACGCGGCGGGCGTGATCGAGCTGGTCGGCGGCGCGCTGCTCATGCTGGGGCTCGCGACGAGGCTTTCGGCATTCGTCTGTTCGGGATTCGCGGCGGCCGCCTATTGGATCGGCCATGCGCCGCAATCGCCGTTTCCCGTCGCCAACGGCGGCGACGCGGCGATCCTGTTCTGCTTCGTCTTCCTCTACATCGCCGCGGCGGGGCCGGGACCGTGGAGCGTGGACGCGATGCGCGCGCGCGAGCCGGTAACATGAGCCGCCGGCTTGTCGTGCTCGCGGCGGCGCTGCTCGGGCTCGGCGCGAGTCCCGTCGCCGCGCAAGAGCCCACGCCTGCGATCCCCGCCGTGGAGGCGACGCCGCCGATGCCCGGGACTGAAAGCGAGACCGAGCGCAACCGCCGCGTGGTCACCGCCTTCGCCGAGCTGTTCTGGAACCAGCGCGACGTCCGGCAAGCGTTCGAGACCCATGTCCGCGAGGATTACATCCAGCACAATCCGCTCGCGCCCGACGGGCGCGCGCCAGCTATATCGGCGCTGAGCGGCTTTTTCGCGGCGAGCCCGACCTTGAGCTACGAAATCCACCGGATCATCGTCGACGGGAATCTCGCCGCCGTGCACACGAGGATGCGGCGCAACACCGAGGATCGCGGCTTTGCGGTGGTCGACATCTTTCGGCTCGAGGACGGGCTGATCGTCGAGCACTGGGACGTGATCCAGGAGGTGCCCGAGCAATCGGCCAACCCGCATCCGATGTTCTGAGCCGGGGCGCGGCTGGAAATTGTTAAGCGGTTCGCGCATAAGAGGGCCGGCGCGCGCGCGGGCGGCGTCGAGCGAGAGCGGGGCCGAATGATCCGGATTCTCCTGGCCGAGGACGATGGCTCGATGCGCGAATATCTCGCGCGCGCGCTCGATCGCTCGGGCTATCAGGTGACGGCGGTCGAATCGGGGCTCGCGGCGCTGCCGCTGCTCGCCTCGGACAGCTTCGACCTGCTGCTCACCGACATCGTCATGCCGGGGATGGACGGGATCGAGCTCGCGCAGGAGGCGAGCAAGATCGCGCCACAGATGCGCGTGATGTTCATCACCGGCTTCGCCGCGGTCGCGCTCAAGGACAACCGCAAGCCCGCCAACGCGAAGGTCCTGTCCAAGCCCTTCCACCTGCGCGACCTCGTGCTCGAGGTCGACCGGATGTTCGAGATAGGCGACGCTTCGGAGCTTTAGGACCGCGCTTCATCGACGATCGCTTTCCCCACGCGTCCGGAATTGGCATGATGCTCGCAGGTAAGGGGAGGCAGGCCATGAAGCGGCTGCTGATCGGGCTCGCGGCGCTAGCGTTCGCGGGCGTCGCGCCCGCGCAGGAGGCGCCCGAGGGCGCGAGCACTGACCTGGAGGGGCTGTGGGCGGCACGGGAGCGATTCGGGCCCGATGTGCGGGGGACGCTGACCATCGTTCGGCGCGGCGAGGAATGGCGCGCCGACCTTGCGGGCCATTCGGTCGCGGTCGCGGCGGAAGGGGATGCGGTGAGCTTCGCGCTCCCCGACGGGCTCGGCCAGTTTCGCGGGCGGCGCGAGGGCGACGCGATCCTCGGCCAGTGGGTCCAGCAGGCCACCTATTTCAGCGGCAGCGCGTTCGCGACCCCCGTGACGCTGCGCGCGGCGGGCGGTGGCCAGTGGCGCGGCGAGGTCATCCCGCTTGAGGATGTGTTCACCTTTTACATGCCCGTCTCGCGCCAGGCGGACGGGACGCTCGCTGCGTGGCTGCGCAATACCGAACGCAACCAGGGGCGGTTCATCCCGGTGTCGCGGATCGAGGCCGAGGGCGAGCGCGTGCGGCTGCTCGGCGAGGATGGTGGCGTGATCGCCGAGGGCCGCCGCGACGGCGATGTGCTGCGCATTCCGCTCCGCAACGCGGGCTATGATTTCGAGCGGATCGACGGCCAGACCAACAGCGCCTTCTATCCGCGCGGGCGGCCAAGCGAGCGCTACAGCTATCGCCCGCCGGTGATGCTTGACGACGGCTGGCCCGTGGCGAGCGTCGAGGAGGAGGGCATCTCGCGCGCGGAGATCGAGGCCTTTGTCCAGATGCTGATCGACACGCCCGTCGATTCGCCGGGGAGCCCGCAGATTCATAGCGTGCTGATCGCGCGCAACGGCCGGCTCGTGCTCGAGGAGTATTTCCACGGCCACGGCCGCGAGATGCGCCACGACACGCGCTCGGCGGCCAAGAGCTGGACCGCGACCTTGATCGGCGCGGCGATGCAGGCGGGGGTGCCGATCCGGCTCGACACGCCCGTATACGAGACGATGCTGGGCGGCGCGCTCCCCGCCGATCTCGATCCGCGCAAGCGCGCGATGACGCTCGAGCATCTGGTCACGATGACCGCGGGCTTCCACTGCGACGACGGCAGCGACGACGCGCCGGGCCGCGAAGACGCAATGCAGGAGCAGACTGACGAGCCCGACTGGCGCCGCTTCACGATGAACGTGCCGATGATCACCGCGCCCGGCGAGACGCTGATCTATTGCAGCGCCGAGCCCGATCTCGCGGCGGGGCTGCTCGAGCGCGTCGCGGGCGAGCCGCTGCCCGAGCTGTTCGACCGGCTCGTCGCGCGGCCGCTGCAGATGGGCCCCTATCACCTGTTCCTGACGCCGACCGGCCAGGCCTATGGCGGCGGCGGCCACCATTTCCGCCCGCGCGATTTCCTCAAGCTCGCCCAGCTGATGATGGACGGCGGCATGTGGCAGGGCCGCCGGATCGTCGGCGCCGAATGGGCGCGCCAGTCGACCGCGCCGCTGCGCGCGCTCAGCCCGGTTCAGCGCTACGGCTTCCTCTGGAACACCGCGGAATATCCGTGGCGCGGCCGCACCGTGCAGGCGTTCTTCGCGGGCGGCAACGGCGGCCAGATCTTCATGGCAATCCCCGAGCTCGACCTCGCGATCGGCTTTACGGGCGGCGCCTACGCGGACCCGGCGTTGTTCATCCCGCAGCGGAGGTATGTGCCGGAGTTCATCTTGCCGGCGGTGGAGTAGGGCGCTCCTTGCCCGCTTGCGCGCACGATGGCGCTCGCCTAGATAGCGCGGCCGTGGGCGCGTAGCTCAGTGGTAGAGCACTGTGTTGACATCGCAGGGGTCGCAAGTTCAATCCTTGCCGCGCCCACCATTTCCCCGCCTTCACACAATCTCGAACAGCCCGGCGACACCCATGCCGCCGGCGGTGCACATCGAGACGACGACCCAGCGGACGCCGCGCCGCCGGCCCTCGATCAGCGCGTGACCGACGAGGCGGCTGCCGGTCATGCCGAAGGGGTGGCCGAGCGCGATCGCGCCGCCATTCACGTTGAGCCGCGCGGGAAAGGCTTCGAAGCTCCTTCATTCGTTGAATGGCGCGCCCCTCTCCCAATGGGAGAGGGACCTTGCTACTGCCTCCCCCAACAGGAGACCCCTATGTCCAGCCCCGCCCTCGATTTCGCGCTCGGCGAGAACGCCGAGATGATCCGCGACACCACTCAGCGCTTCGCCGCCGACAGGATCGCGCCACTCGCCGCGCGGATCGACGCCGAGGACTGGTTCCCGCGCGAGCTGTGGCCCGAGATGGGGGCGCTGGGGCTCCACGGGATCACGGTCGACGAGGAATATGGCGGGCTCGGGCTGGGCTATCTCGAGCATGTCATCGCGTGCGAGGAGGTCAGCCGCGCCTCGGCCTCGGTCGGGCTCTCCTACGGCGCGCATTCGAACCTCTGCGTCAACCAGATCCGCCGCTGGGGCAACGACGCGCAGAAGGCCAAATACCTCCCGACGCTGGTCTCGGGCGAGCATGTCGGCGCGCTCGCCATGTCCGAGGCGGGCGCGGGGTCGGACGTCGTCTCGATGAAGCTCAAGGCCGAGCGAGTCCAGGGCGGCCATGTGCTCAACGGGACCAAGTTCTGGATCACCAACGCGGCCTATGCCGACACGCTCGTCGTCTACGCGAAGACCGATCCCGAGGCGGGCGGGCGCGGGATCACTGCCTTCATCATCGAGAAGGACATGCCCGGGTTCGCGATCGGCCAGAAGATCGACAAGATGGGGATGCGCGGATCGCCCACCGCCGAGCTCGTGTTCAACGATTGCGAGGTGCCCGACGAGGCGGTGATGGGGCCCGAGAACGGCGGCGTCGGCGTGCTGATGAGCGGGCTCGATTACGAGCGCGTGGTGCTCTCGGGGATCCAGCTCGGGATCATGCAGGCGTGCCTCGACACGGTGTTGCCTTACGTCCGCGAGCGCAAGCAGTTCGGCCAGCCGATCGGCGGCTTCCAGCTGATGCAGGCCAAGATCGCCGACATGTATGTCGCGCTCAACTCGGCGCGCGCCTATGTCTATGCGGTGGCCAAGGCGTGCGACGCGGGGCAGACGACGCGCTTCGACGCGGCGGGCGCGATCCTGCTCGCGAGCGAGAATGCGGTGAAGGTTTCGCTCGAGGCGATCCAGGCGCTGGGCGGCGCGGGCTACACCAAGGACTGGCCTGTCGAACGCTACGCGCGCGACGCCAAGCTGCTCGACATCGGCGCGGGGACCAACGAGATCAGGCGGATGCTGATCGGGCGGGAATTGATCGGGGCGGCATGAGCGCGTTCGCGGTGACCGGTCTCGACCACATCGTCCTGTGTGTGGCCGATGTCGTGCGGGCCCGCGGCTTCTACGAACGCGTCCTCGGCATGGAATCGCGGGAGGAGCGGCCCGGCAAATGGTCGCTCCATTTCGGCCACCACAAGATCAGCCTGCAGGATGCGGCTGCCTCGCCGGCGATAGCGCGCGACACGGTTCCCGGCAGCGGTAATTTCTGCCTGCTCAGCGATGCTCCAGTCGAGAAGTGGATCGATCACCTCGGCCGTGAGCATGTGGAGATCATCGACGGCCCGGTCGAGCGCGCGGGCGCGACGGGTACGATTCTTTCGGTCTATTTCCGGGATCCTGACGGCAATCTGGTGGAGGTCTGTAATATGCAGGGGCGGCACGACCGATGAGCGGACCAACGCTTTCCACTGCCCTCTCGCCAGAGAACGCGCAGTTCAAGACCAACGCCGCGCACAATCGGGCGCTCGCCGAGCGGCTCCGCGCCGATGTCGCGACCGCCGCGCTCGGCGGCTCGGATGCTTCGCGCGAGCGGCATGTCGGCCGCGGCAAGCTGCTCCCGCGCGATCGCGTCGAGCGGCTGCTCGATCCGGGTTCGCCGTTCCTTGAAATCGGGCAGCTTGCAGCGTTCGACCTGTATGATGGCGAAGTACCGGGCGCG
>JACMKH010000467.1 GCA_014380205.1 Sphingomonadaceae bacterium | reverse complement strand
CTCGGCCCCGCCGGCGGGGGGCGGCGCGATCTTCCACGGCTTCGGCCGCGAGCCGGGCTGGGTGCTCGACGTCTTTGCGGACGGGATCGTGTTCGCGCCGTTCGGCGCGGCGACGGTCTCGGTCGACACGCCGCCGGTGACGACGACCTTCGAGGGGCACCGCTATACATCCGAGGGTCTCACCATCACCATCGCCCACGCAAGCTGCGGCTTCACCTCGGGCGGCCCGCGCTACCCGGCGAGCGTTACGGTGAGCGCGGGCGGGCGCGAATATCGCGGGTGCGGGACCGAGCTGGCGGCGCACTAGATCCTCCCCGGAACCCGGAGGATCTACTCCGCTGCTTCCCGATCGGGCGCTGGGAGCGCTTCCACCGCCGATTGCGCATCGTCGCCGTAGCGCGCCAGCGCCTCGACCGGGGCAATCTCCTCGATTTCGCGCGCGCCCGTCTCGATGTTGAGTTCGCGGAACTTGCGGCCGCTGCTGAGCACATTGCGTTCGAAGCTGCCGACGAACTTGTTATAATTGTTGACGGCGGTCGATAGCCCTGATCCAACCGTGCGCAAGTGGCCGGCGGCGACTGCGAGACGATCGTAGAGTTCCTTCCCGAGTCGCCCGATTTCAGCCGCCTCTTTGGCCAGCTTCTCCTGCCGCCACACCGCCGCAACCGTGCGCGCAATCGCGATCAGGTTGGTCGGAGTCGCGAGCAGGACGCGCTTTTCGAAGGCGAAGTCCCACAGCTTTGAATCTCGCTCCAGCGCGGCCGATAGGAAATGCTCTCCGGGTACGAACATGATCACGTAATCGGGCGCGTCGTCGAACTGGCTCCAATAAGCCTTGTTACCGAGCGCGTTGACGTGGTTGCGCATTGAGGCGGCGTGCGCGTCCAGACCGAGGTCCCGCTCGGCCTCCTCGGCAGCGCCGAACGCATCCTGGTAGGCGTTGAGCGAAACCTTGGCATCGATCACGAGCGCGCGACCGCCGGGAACGCGAATGATCACGTCGGGGCGCAGCCGGCCCTCTTCGCTTTCGATACTAACCTCGGTCTGGAAATCGGCGTGCTCGGATAGACCGCAGGTTTCAAGCACGTTGCGAAGCTGCTGCTCGCCCCAACGTCCGCGCGACTTAGGCGCGTTACGCAATGAGTTGACGATTTTGGCGGCCTCGGTGCTCACCTTTTCCTGGCCGAGCCGCATCTGCTCGATCTGGCCCTTGAGGTCGCCAAACGCGTCGCGTCGGTCCTTTTCGACTTGCGCGACGCCCTTCTCATACCTTTCAAGCCGCTCGGTAACGGGCTGGAGCAGCGCCTTGAGCCCCTGTCCCGCCGTTTCCTCGGATTGCTTGAAGCGCGCGTCGGCACGTTCGAGAAAGGTCTTTTGGGCCTCGCCGAGCAGCCGCGAGCCGATCTCGCTGAACTGCGCGGAGAGCGCCTCCTTGGCCTCGCGCAGCTCGACAAGCCGCTCCTCGAACGCCTGGTCGCGCGCGGCGCGCTCGGCCTCGATCGACGCGAGCCGGGTCGCGGCCGTCTCGCGTGCGCGGTGCGCCTCGGCGAGCGCCTCCTCGATCGCTGGCAACCGCGCTGCGCGTTCCTCCGCCCCAGCGAGGTCGGTGATCGCCTTGCGAAACTCGTCGAAGCGCGCATCGCGTTCGGCAATCGCGGCGCTGCAGGCGCGCGCCCACAGCGCCCAGCCGATCCCAAGACCGACCAGCAGGCCGGCCGTTAGTGCGGCCAACGCGGCAAGGAAGCTCGAATCCATACTGTCCTCCGTCCCGCAGTCGGAGGGCAGCTAAGCCGCCCTCCGGCGCGGGTCGTTTTAGCGGCCGGCTACCTGCAGCTCATTCGCGCGAGGTGGTCTTCAAGCTGTTTCAAGAAGTTATCCAGTGCGCCGCCGCAAGACCTAAAATATGACTGCGACGCGCAGAGAAAGCTTCCCTTAACATCAAAGCAAGACCAAGACCAGCCCTTCTCCGACCCACGCAGAACCACTCGCCTGCAAAGCATGGCGGGTCTCCTGTCTATGGGTCGATATGAACCGCCCGGAGGTCTTCGGTGGGATGACGGTGTCATGTGACTTAATGGCGAGCAACTTGCTTGACGCAAGGGTTCTCGCTTTCAGTCATAGGACGTTCGTCAAACGGACCGTCCACCCTCGAACGATCGGGAAATACGCTACCCGATCCGACATGTATATCACGAGCGCGACGGCACCGAAAGGGCGGTGGACCGACTTGTTCACAAGATTTTCAATCCGGTCGCGCATTGATCCGAGCCGGGCATCCCCTGAGCGATGCGACCCGCCGATCTGTGCCGTTCGCTGGCTCGTGGGCATTGTATTCGTTGCATACAGTCCCGTAGACGGACGCAAAATCCACGAAGAGAGGACGAGGATGCTGAGCGATATCGCGATTGCCCGCGCGGCCACGCTGCGCCCGATCGCCGAGGTGGGGCGCGCGGCGGGGGTTCCGGCCGAGGCGGTGATCCCGTTCGGGCGGAACAAGGCCAAGATCGACACCGCGCACCTGCCCGCGCCCAAGCGGCAGGGCAAACTGATCCTCGTCACCGCGATCAACCCGACCCCGGCGGGCGAGGGCAAGACGACCACATCGGTCGGGCTCGCCGACGGGCTCAACCGGATCGGGCGGCGCACGATCCTCTGCCTGCGCGAGCCCTCGCTCGGCCCCTGCTTCGGGATGAAGGGCGGCGGCGCGGGGGGCGGCTACGCGCAGATCATGCCGATGGACGAGATCAACCTCCACTTCACCGGCGATTTCCACGCGGTGACCAGTGCGCACAACCTGCTCGCGGCGCTGATCGACAACCATGTCTATTGGGGCAACGCGCAGGACATCGACCTCAGGCGCATCGTCTGGAAGCGCGTGCTCGACATGAACGACCGCGCGCTGCGCGAGGTCGCGCAGTCCCTGGGGGGCGTGGCCAACGGCTTCCCGCGCGAATCGGGGTTCGACATCACGGTCGCCTCGGAGATCATGGCGATTCTCTGCCTCGCCTCGGATCTCGACGACCTGCGCGCGCGGCTCGCGCGGATCGTGATCGGCTATCGCCGCGACAAGACGCCCGTCACCGCCGCCGATGTCAAGGCCGACGGCGCGATGACCGTGCTCCTCAAGGACGCGATCCTGCCCAACCTCGTCCAGACGCTCGAGGGCAATCCCGCGTTCGTCCACGGCGGGCCGTTCGGCAACATCGCGCACGGCTGCAACTCGGCGATCGCGACGCGCGCTGCGCTCGGGCTCGCCGATTATGTCGTGACCGAGGCGGGCTTCGGCGCGGATCTGGGGGCGGAGAAATTCTTCGACATCAAATGCCGGATCGCGGGGCTGCGGCCGGACGCGGTCGTGCTGGTAGCCACGGCGCGCGCGCTCAAGATGAACGGCGGCGTCGCGAGGGACGCGCTCGGCAAGGAGAATGTCGAGGCGGTGCGTAAGGGCGCGGTCAACCTCGCGCGGCATATCGGCAATCTCGGTAGGTTCGGGATCGCGCCGACCGTCGCGATCAACCATTTCGACGCCGACACGCCGGCCGAGCTCGCGGTGATCGAGCAGACCGCGCGCGCGCACGGGGCGCAGGCGATCATCAGCCGCCACTGGGCGGATGGCGGCAAGGGCGCGGAGGCGCTGGCGGAGGCG
>JACMKH010000466.1 GCA_014380205.1 Sphingomonadaceae bacterium | reverse complement strand
TTGCCGCGCGCCTCGGCCGGGCGGGCCGGAGGGCGCGACTCGATCGGCTCGGCCGTCGCGGCCGATACCGGCGCGATGAAGCGGTAGCCGCGCCCGTACACGCTCTCGATGAAGCGCGGCTCGCCCCTGATGTCGCCGAGCGCGCGGCGCAGCTCCTTGATCACCGAGGTCAGCGACGATTCGGAGACGATCGTCCCGTCCCACACGCTCTCGAACAGCGCGTCCTTGGTGAGCAGCCGGCCCTCGTTCTCGATCAGCAGGCGCAGCACGCGCCACGCCTTGTTGCCGAGCTTAATCGGGCCGTCTGGGCCGTGAAGCCGTTCGTCGGCAAGATCCATTCGGAACTCGCTGAAGGCGAGGCCGCGCGCGCGCGACGCTTCGGGCGCGGCGCGCTCCCCCTCGCTGGAACGCGCCCGCTCCGAAGACCTCGCCTTGCGCGCGACGCGATCCATCGCGACCTCTCCGCGCTCGATCCAGTCGATCCATTGGGTGTCGGCGAGATGATAGGCGAGCTGGTCGGGCCGGGCGTGCTCGAGGCGCAGCGGGATGATCGGCTTGCCGGCGTCGTCGGCGAGGATCAGCTCGCGCTTCACGTGGCGGCTGCGATCGGCCTCGGCGGAGAACAGCAGCAGCAGCGCGCGCGACCGCTCGATCGCGCGGCGCACCGCGAGATCGAACGGCTCGCCGGGCTCGACGTCGCGCGGCGCCATCCAGCAATCGACGCCACGATCGGCGAGCGCGCGCTCGACCTCGCCCGCGATCGCCGCCGTGCTCGAATGGTGGCTGACGAAGACGGTCACTCGCTTGTCGGCATCCATCGGCGCTTCCCCGTGGCGCGCATCCTTACCCCAGCGCGCGCGCGTTCCAAAGCACGGGCGCGATTGGGACAATTATTTTTCCAGAATCTTTCCAGCGCGGGCTCAGGATGCGGCGCGAAAAGCGGTCTAGCTGAAAATCACCTCGGGCAATCCGGCCAGGGGGGAGAAATGGAGATGAACGATGATCCGCAAGAACCTGCTCGCGATCGCCGCCGCCTCGCTGATGACCCTCAGCGCCTTCAGCGGCACCGTCGCGCTGATGACGACCGGCAACGCTCCCGCCGCTCAGGTCGCCTAGCCGCATGGCCGGCTTGACCGGGAGGTCGCTGGTTGCCCCTTAGCCGACGGGCGTTCCGGTCTCGCGCCGGGCCGCCCGTCGGCCCGTTGCCGTTCGGGCCATCGCACGATTGGCGCGCGCGCCCGCACAGGCTATCCGGCGTGCGAAGGAGAATGGGATGAAGCTCGCATCGCTGAGGGACGGCCGCGACGGCCGGCTGGTGGTGGTCGGCCGCGACCTCGCCTGGTGCGCCGATGCGCGCCATATCGCGACGACGCTCCAGGCCGCGCTCGACGAGTGGGACGAGGCCGCGCCGCGGCTCGAGGCGCTCGCCACCGACGTCGAGCACAAGACGATCCCGCTCGATCGCTTCCACGAGCGCGAGGCGCTGTCGCCGCTGCCGCGCGCCTATCAATGGGCCGACGGATCGGCCTATGTGAACCATGTCGCGCTGGTCCGTCAGGCGCGCAACGCCGAGCTGCCCGAGAGCTTCTGGACCGACCCGCTGATGTATCAAGGCGGATCGGATTCGTTCCTGCCGCCGCGCGCCTCGATTCCGCTTCCCGACGAGGCCTGGGGATGTGACCTCGAGGCCGAGATCGTCGTCGTCACCGGCGACGTGCGACAGGACGCGACCCGCGAGCAGGCGCTGGACGCGATCCGCCTGATCGGTCTCGCCAACGACGTCTCGCTGCGCAACCTCATCCCCGCCGAGCTGGCCAAGGGCTTCGGCTTCGTCCAGTCCAAGCCCGCGAGCGCCTTCTCGCCCGTGCTCGTCACTCCCGACGAGCTCGGCGAGGCGTGGCGCGACGGCAAGCTTCACGGCGTGCTCAAGGTCGATCTCAACGGCGAGCCCTTCGGCCGCGCCGACGCGGGCGAGGACATGACCTTCGATTTCGGCACGCTCGTCGCGCACCTGGCGAAAACGCGCGATCTCGCCGCGGGCTCGATCATCGGCTCGGGAACGGTCTCCAACCGCGACGCCGATGGCGGACCGGGCAAGCCGATCGCCGAGGGCGGGCGCGGCTACAGCTGCATCGCCGAGGTCCGCATGGTCGAGCAGATCCTCACGGGCGAGATGCGCACCCCCTTCCTCCGCCACGGCGACAGCGTCCGCATCTGGATGGACGACGACCGCGGCCGCCCGATCTTCGGGGTGATCGAGCAGACCGTGACGCCGGTCTGAACTTCGTCCCCGCCTCCCCGCCCGGCCGGAACCTTCGGCCGGGCGCGCCCGTTATAGTGCACCGCAGCATCATGGCCGACGCCGACCTCCCCAACCCTGCCAAGTCGCGCGCGCGCCGGCGTGGCGCGCCGTTGCCGTTGCCTGAGACGGTCGCGCTTGTGCTGCAGGGCGGCGGCGCGCTGGGTTCCTATCAGGCGGGGGTGTTCGAGGCGCTCGACACGGCGCGGATCGCGCCCGACTGGATCGCGGGGATCTCGATCGGCGCGGCCAATGCGGCGATCATCGCGGGCAACCCGCCCGAGGATCGCGTCGCGAGGCTGCGCGGCTTCTGGAGCACGCTCACCGGGGCGCTGCCGAGCTTCCCGATCTGGCCCGACGATCACGTCCGCGAACTCGTCCACGAATGGTCGGCGGGGTTCGTCGCGAGCTTCGGGGTTCCCGGCTTCTTTCGGCCGCGTCTCCTGCTCCCCAATTTCGCGCCGCCCGGAACCGACGCGGCGCTGAGCTTCTACGACAGCGCTCCGCTCGCGGCGACGCTCGACGAGTTCGTCGACTGGGACCGGCTCAACAGCGGCGAGATCCGCCTTTCGGTAGGCGCGGTCAATGTCGAGAGCGGCAATTTCCGCTATTTCGACACCGAAAAGGAGAGGCTCGACGCGCGCCACATCATGGCCTCGGGCGCGCTTCCGCCGGGGTTGCCGCCAATCGAGATCGACGGCTGCCTGTGGTGGGACGGCGGAATCGTCTCGAACACACCGCTCCAATATGTGCTCGGCGAGCAGGCGGGTGAGATGCTCGTCTTCCAGGTCGATCTGTTCGCCGCGGCGGATGCGCGACCGCGCACGATCGACGATGTCTGGGCGCGCGAAAAGGAGATCCGCTATTCGAGCCGCACGCGCCAAATCACCGATCAGATGCTCCGCCAGCGCAAGACCGGGCGCGCGATCCAGCGCGTGCTCGACAAGCTGCCCGACAGCCTCGCCCGCGATCGCGATGTCGCTAAGCTGCGCGCGCTCGCCGAGGAGCAGCCAGTCAACATCGTCCACCTGATCTATCGCGCCAACGCCTGGGAGGGCGGCGCGCGCGATTACGAATTCTCGCGCCGGACGATGGAGGAGCATTGGGCGGCGGGAGGCGCGGCGGTGGGCGAGACGATCCGGAACGGCGCCCTGCTCGCCGAGAACATCATCGACGGCAGGAGCGCGGCCTTCGACCTCACTCCCGGATGAACGGCGCGGCCCTGCCGATTCTGACGGGCGCACGGATGGTTAGACCAGCGCCCGATCCACAATCGCGGTTGCCGGTCGTGGTTAATCTCCACAGCGAAGCGCTGTCCCGCTCGCCACTTAACCCTCTTTGCTTGGTAAACGGTCTTTCCAAGCCGATCGCGGCGAGTCATAGGTGGCGGCCATCGGGCAACCACGAACCAGGGGCGGCAAAATCCGGTGACAGCGCAATTCCGCTTTCCACGCTTTTTCGTTACCAGCCCGAGCCCGTGCCCGTACCTGCCCGGCCGCGTCGAGCGCAAGGTCTTCACCGAGCTGCGCGGCCCCCACGCCGCCGACCTCAACGACGCGCTCGGCCGCATCGGCTTCCGCCGCAGCCAGTCGGTCGCCTATCGCCCGAGCTGCGTCGATTGCGCGGCCTGCGTCTCGGTCCGCGTCGTCGCCAGGGAGTTCCGCCCGACCGACAGCCAGCGCCGCGCGCTCAAGGTCCACGCCGACCTCAAGGTCTCCGCGTGCGAGCCCTGGACCACCGAGGAGCAATTCGATCTGCTCCAGCGCTATCTCTCGTCGCGCCACCCCGGCGGCGGCATGGCGGGGATGGACGAGATGGATTTCGCCGACATGGTCGAGCAGACCCCGGTCAACTCCTATATCGTCGAATATCGCGAGCCCGGCGCGGGCGGCATGCCGGGCCGGCTGGTCGGCGCGTGCCTCACCGATCAGCAGTCCGACGGGCTGTCGATGATCTACAGCTTCTTCGATTACCAGCACACCGCCCGCAAGGGCATCGGCAACTTCATCATCCTCGATCACATCACCCGCGCCGCCAAGGCCGGACTCTCCCACGTCTATCTCGGCTATTGGGTCGATGGGGCGCGGCGGATGCAGTACAAGATCCGCTATCGCCCGATCGAGCGCCTCGGCCCGCGCGGCTGGGAGCGCTTCGAGCCGGGCCGCGAGAGCGCGGCGGGCCGGAAGGTGTTCGCCGACGCGGGTTAGCCTGCCGCCTGCGCCCCGCCCACCCCCGCCATGAACGGCGGCATGGGGATTCCCTTCCGCACCTCGGCGAGCGCCTTCGCCCACAGTCGCGAGAGCTCGTCGAAATATGCGTCCTCCTCCTCGATCCGGCGCGTCAGCATCGGCTGGCCCTCGTCGGCGGGCAGCACCGCGAGATCGATCGGGCGGCCGACGCCGAGGTTCGACCGCATCGTCGAATCGAACGACAAGAGCCCCGTCTTGACCGCATCGTCGAGCGCCATCTCCCAGCGCGCCGCGCGATCGAGGATCGGCCTGCCGTATTTGGTCTCGCCGATCTGGAGGAACGGACGGTCGGGCTGGCACGAGATGAAATTGCCCACGCTGTAGATGTGGAACAGCCTCAGCGGCCGCCCCGCGAAGCGCCCGCCTACAAGCATCGAGGCGGTGAAATCATATTGATTCTCGCCGGTCGCCTCCTTGATCTCCTCGCGCGCGCAGTGGATCGCCTCGCCGACGAGGCCCGCGACGCGGTGCATGTTGGCCATGCCGGCGATCCGTCGCCGCCCGGCGCCCTCCTCGATCTCGGGGAGCCCTTCGGCGAGATAGTTGAAGGCGAGCTGGCTGACCGAGAGATTGCCCGCGGTGCACGCGATCACGCACATCGCCTCGCTCGACTCGAGAATGTGGAGCTTCTTGTACGAGGAGATGTTGTCGACGCCCGCGTTGGTGCGCGTGTCGGCCATCATCACGAGGCCTGCTTCGAGCAGCATTCCAAGACAATAGGTCATGCGATTCCGCCGCCGCCGCCCCAGGGCGATCCTCGCCTAACCCGATTGTGCGGATGCGAGAAGCCGGAATCCGGCGCATTTTGTGGATAGCGGGTCACGGCCCGCCTCATTTCGCCTCAGCTCTGCGCCTGGCTCCGCGCCTGCGCGACACGGACGTCGACCTTGAGCCGCTCCTCGCCGCCGCCGACGCGCCGTCCTGCGCCGGGCGCGGCGTCCCGATAGTCGAGCCCGCAGGCGACGCGGATATAGGCGTCGTCGGGCGAGATGCCGTTGGCGGGATCGAAGCCGACCCAGCCGAGATCGGGGATGCATGCCTCGGCCCAAGCGTGGCTCGCCTCCTGAAGCTCGAGCCCGTCGCGGCGGAAGAGATGGCCCGAGACGTAGCGCGCGGGGATGCCGGTCTCACGCGCGATCGCGCAGAAGATGTGCGCGTGATCCTGGCACACTCCCGAGGAGGCGTGGAACGCGCTCGCGGCGTCGCGCTCGACCGCATCGAGCGTGGGGACGTAGCGGATCGTCTCGAGCAGCCGCGCCATGATCAGGTGCATCCGCTCGAGCGGGTCGCGAGCGTCGGCGGCGGCGCGGCGCGCGAACACGCGCATCGCCTCGTCGGGGCGGGTGAGCGGCGAGGCGCGCAGAAACAGCGCGGGCGGCAGCGGTTCGGGCGCGTCCTCAACTACCCCAGCGCGATCGTCGGTGAGCACCTCCCCGCCTGCGGTGAGCGTGATCGCGTCGACCGGCCCGTCGACATAGAGCATCGTCGTGATGTTGCCGAAGCCGTCGCGCCCCGTCCTGATCCGCGCGTCGCGGTCGACCCCGACGCGCCACGCGACGACATGCTGGGCGGCGAAGCTCGTCGGCGTCGCGCGCAACAGCTGGATCAGCCGCCGCTGCGGCTGGCTGTAGGCGTAGCGCGTGACATGCTCGACAGTGAGACGCATCGCGCACCGCCCTATGGGCTGCACGCCGATCGGGGAAGAGCGCGATCGATCATGGGGTAGAATCTGGCGCGCTGCGGCCGCCGCTGGTATCGCGAGGAGCATGGAGCCCAAGCAGATCATGGTGCAGGCGTTCGCCACGCCGGTGTTCACCTGGCAGTTCGCGGACCGGGCGGAGCTCAACGCGCGCGTCGCCGAGAGCGTGCGGCGGCTTGCGCGCGCCGGCCGGTCGCACGACGAGAATCGCGCGCACCAAGGCGGCTTCTACACGCCGGGCGCGTTGTTCGACGATCCGCCGCCCGAGATCGTAGAGGTTCGCTCGCTGATGCGCGACGGCGTGCGCCGCTACATGGAGGTGGTCGCGCGTACGGGCTATGGCCGCATCCGCGCGATCCCCGACGGCTGGATCCATCTGCAGGGCTGGGCGGCGCTGACGCGCGAGCGCGACTATCAGCCGCCGCACGTCCACGCGGGCTCGAACATGAGCTGCATCTATTATGTCGAGGTGCCCGACAAGCCCGACCCCCAGGGCGCGATCGACCTGATGAACCCGCTCCCCGCGCAGGAGATGACCTTCATCCCTGGCGGCCAGACGACGCATTGCCGCGTGACGCCGCGGCCGGGGATGCTGTTGATTTTCCCCGCCTATGTCAGCCACATCGTCCATCCCTTCTTCGGCGCGGGCGAGCGGATCTGCATCGTCGCCAACGCGATGATCAAACCCCCAGCCTGACGATGGTCGCCCCCGATCTTGCGGGGTGCGGCGTCGTCATGGTGGCGACGCGCAACCATGGCTATGTCGTGCTCGGCGCGTCGTGCGCGGCGAGCATCCGCCGCCACGTGCCGGGGCTCGAGATCACGCTGTTCACCAACGTCCGCGCGATCCCGCCCGAATATGCCGGGCGCTTCGATCACATCGTCGAGATCGAATCGCCCACGCGCCACCCGCTCGAATGGGCCAACGGGCTGATGGACAAGATTCGCGGCATCCGCGAATCGCCCTACGACAAGAGCTTCTTCATCGACGTCGACACGGTGGTGCGCAGCGCCGAGCTCGCGAGCGCGTTCGCCATGCTGGACGCGCACGATCTGCTGATCACCGAATGCGCCGAGGACGCGAGCTATTCGCGCCGGCTGATCGGGCGGCCGCTCTACAGCACGGGCATCCTCGCCTGGCGGCGGTGCGACAAGGCCAAGCAGCTGTTCAGCGCCTGGACCGATTTCGGGCTCGAATGCCTCGCCGCCGCGCGCGACGGCCGGCTCGCCGAGCTCCCCGATCTCGCGGCGCTGAGCGAGGACGAGCGCACCTTCCTCGCGCTCACCGACCAATATACGCTCGCGCGCTTCCTCGCGCCGGGCGTCAACGCCTTCGATCTCGACCTCGAGCTGCTCGAGGAGCGCTGGAACTTCCGCGGCGACGGCAAGCGCCCGCCCCCCGCCAACCTGATCGTCGATCATCGCATGGACGTGAAGCAGGGCAAATCGCTGTTCAGCGGCTAGCCGGGCGCGACCGCGCTTTCTCCGCGAAGCGCGACGTGGTATGGGGAACCGCATCACACGACGGGAGGGAGCCATGGCGCGCGCGCTTTACCTGCTGTTCGGAGCGATCGCGTATCTGATCTTCTTCGCGACCTTTCTCTATCTGATCGCCTTCGTCGGCGACCTGCCCTTCGCGCCGCGAACGGTCGATCGCGGCCCGATGGCGGGAGCGACCGAGGCGGCGCTGATCGATCTCGGCCTGATCGCCCTGTTCGGGCTCCAGCACAGCGTGATGGCGCGCCAAGGGTTCAAGCGCGCGTGGACGCGGATCGTCCCCGCGCCGATCGAGCGCAGCACCTATGTGCTGCTCGCGAGCCTCGCGCTGATCCTGATGTTCGCGCTGTGGCGGCCGATCCCGGGCGAGATCTGGCGCGTCGAGAACGCGGCGCTCGCCGCGCTGCTCTGGGCGCTGTTCGCGGCGGGCTGGGGGATCGTGCTGATCAGCACCTTCCTGATCAACCATTTCGAGCTGTTCGGGCTCCATCAGGTCTGGGGCCATGCGCGCGGCCACGCGCCCGGTGTGCCGCGCTTCCGCACCCCCTTCTTCTACCGGCTCGTGCGCCATCCGATCTACGCGGGCTTCGCGCTCGCCTTCTGGGCGACGCCCGCGATGAGCGCGGGGCATCTGCTGCTCGCGGCGGGGATGACGATCTATATCCTCATCGCGATCCGCTACGAGGAGCGCGATCTCGTCGGGATGTTCGGCACGGATTACGAGGAGTATCGCGGCCGCGTCGGCATGCTCACGCCGCGGCTCGGGCGCAGAGCGTAAGCGGCGGGGAAATTTCGCGTCACCGGATCGTTCGGTGGGAGAACCACCGAATCCGAGGAGACGCGACCCATGCCCTTCGAGCTTCCCGACCTGCCCTATCCCAGGGACGCCTTCGGCGAGACGATCTCGGCGGAGACCTTCGATTTCCACCACGGCAAGCATCACAAGAGCTATGTCGACAAGACCAACGACGCGCTCGCCGACGCGGGGCTCGAGGGGCGCAAGCTCTCCGAGGTGATCAAGGCCGCGCGCGACAAGGGCGATGACGCGCTGTTCAACAACGCCGCGCAGGTCTGGAACCACAGCTTCTTCTGGCAATGCCTTAGCCCCGAGAAGCAGGCGCCCTCGGGCAAGCTCGCCGCGCTGATCGAGGAGGGCTTCGGCTCGACCACCGAGCTGATCGCCAAGGTCCAGGAGGAGGGCGAGGGCCATTTCGCGAGCGGCTGGGCGTGGCTCGTGCTCGAAGGCGGCGCGATCAAGGTCACCTCGCTCCACGACGCCGACACGCCCGTGGTCCACGAGGGGATCAGGCCGCTGCTCACGATCGACGTGTGGGAGCACGCCTATTATCTCGACTACCGGAACGAGCGGCCCGATTATCTCGAGGCGGTGCTCGGCAAGGCGCTCAACTGGGAATTCGCGGCGAAGAACCTCGATGGCGAAGGCGTGAGCCGCGCCGATCAGGAGGGGTAGCGCCGAGCTCCCCCCTCCATCACTCCCCCGTCTTCGGGATCGGCGGCGCCTTGTCCTTCTCCATCTCGAGCCCGTGCCTGAGCAGCATCGGGATGTTGAGCATCGCGAACAGGAAGGTCGCGGGGAGCACGCCCCAGAGCTTGAAGCCGACCCAGAAATCGGTGCTGCTGTTGCGCCACACCGCCTCGTTGAGCACCGCCATCACGAGGAAGAAGCCCGCCCAATTGCGCGAAAGCAGGTTCCAGCCGCGCGTCGAGAGGCCGGGATAGGCCTGGCCGAGCACGAGCTCGAGCGTCGGCCGTTTGGTCCACAGCCCGAACCCGAGGATCCCCGCGATGAAGACGTAATAGATCGTCGGCTTGATCTTGATGAAGGTTTCGTTGTGCAGCAGGATGGTGATCCCGCCGAAGATCAGCACCATCACCGCCGAAAACCAGAGCATCGGCGAAATCGCACCCGCCTTGAGCTTGGAGACGATCAGCGCGACGCCCATCGCGACCATGAACGCGCCCGTCGCGACGTAAATGTTGGTCGCGAAGTTGACGACGAAGAACACCAGCACCGGCCCGAAATCGAGCGTAAGGCGCAGGCCGGGGGTGATTTGCTTGGCTGGAACGGGGTCTGTCATATGTATTCCTGTCAATCGAACTCATCCGCCCCGGCAATCGCGCGCGCGACCGCGCGCGGATCGAAGGGCCGCAGATCGTCGAGCCGTTCGCCCACCCCGATCGCGTGGATCGGCAAGCCATATTGCTCGGCCGCCGCGACGAGCACGCCGCCGCGCGCGGTCCCGTCGAGCTTGGTCATCACGAGCCCCGTGACGGCGGCGACGTCGCGAAACACCTCGATCTGCGCGAGCGCGTTCTGCCCCGTCGTCGCGTCGAGCACGAGGATGACGTTGTGCGGCGCGGCCTCGTTGAGCCGCCCCAGCGTGCGGCGGATCT
This sequence comes from Sphingomonadaceae bacterium, assembly GCA_014380205.1. Taxonomy (GTDB): domain Bacteria; phylum Pseudomonadota; class Alphaproteobacteria; order Sphingomonadales; family Sphingomonadaceae; genus Parasphingopyxis. The sequence goes on along the minus strand of JACMKH010000466.1, from coordinate 832 downwards.
TGGCGAGCTCGTCCATCAGCTCGCGCTTGTTGTGGAGCCGGCCGGCGGTGTCGACGATCAGCGCGTCGATGCCCTGCTCGGTGCCGCGCTTGACGCCTTCGAAGACGAGGCTCGCCGCATCCGAACCCTCCTTGCCCGCGATCACGGGCGCGCCGATCCGCCCAGCCCAGACCTGGAGCTGCGCGATAGCGGCGGCGCGGAAGGTGTCGCCCGCGACGAGCATCACCGAATAATCCTGCTCCTGAAACAGATGGCCGAGCTTGGCGATCGTCGTGGTCTTGCCCGATCCGTTGACGCCGATCACGAGCATCACCTGCGGGCGCGGGAAGGCATGGATGTCGAGCGGGATCGCGACGGGCGCGAGGATTTGCGCGAGCTCATCGGCGACGATCTCGCGGATGTCGAGCTCGGAGAGATGGCGCTCGAAGCGGCCCGACGCGAGCCGGTCGCGCACGCGCGCCGCCGCACCGGGGCCGAGGTCGCTCGCGATCAGCGCCTCCTCGATATCGTCGAGCGTTTGCTCGTCGAGCTGCGCCTTGCCGACAAGACCCGCGAGGTTGTCCCCGAGCCGGCCGCTCGTCTTGGCGAACCCCGCGCGCATCCGCTCGGCCCAGGAGAGCGGCGCGTCGTTCATGCGGGAACGCCGAGGAGGATGTTGTCGGAGACGCCGATGATGCGGACGCGCGCGATCCGCCCAACATGACGGGGAGGAGTCACCGTCACCTCGGCGAAATTCTCCGCATGCCCGCGCCCGTCCGCGCGCTCGACCAACACGCGCTGCTCGCTCCCCACCAGCGTCTCGAGCCAAGCCGCGCGCCGCCGCGCGCTGGCC
>JACMKH010000062.1 GCA_014380205.1 Sphingomonadaceae bacterium | reverse complement strand
GGTCAGCATGTTGAAGATGACCTTGTTCCAGTCGATCGCGACCTCGCCCTCGGGGATGCCGAGCATCGAGACCTTGCCGCCGTGCGCCATGTTATCGAGCAGGTCGCGGAGCGCCGAGGGATTGCCCGACATTTCGAGGGCGACATCGAAGCCCTCGGTCATGCCGAGCTCCTTCTGAACGTCCTTGAGCTTCTCGCGCCCGACATTGACCGTGCGCGTCGCGCCGAGTCTGGCGGCAAGCTCCAGCCGGTAATCGTTGACGTCGGTGATGACGACATGGCGCGCGCCGGCGTGGCGCGCGACCGCCACCGCCATCGCGCCGATCGGCCCGGCGCCCGTGATCAGCACGTCCTCGCCGACCATGTCCCATTGCAGCGCGGTGTGGACGGCGTTGCCCAGCGGATCGAAGATCGACGCGATGTCGAGATCGATGCCGTCGGCGTGATGCCAGACATTGGCGTTGGGGATGACGATATATTCGGCGAAGGCGCCGGGCCGGTTCACGCCGACGCCGCTGGTGAACGGGCAGAGATGCCGCCGCCCCGCCATGCAGTTGCGGCAGCGCCCGCAGACGATATGCCCCTCGCCCGAGACGATCATGCCCGGCGCGTAATCGTTGACGTTGTCGCCGACCGCGACGATCTCGCCGACGAACTCGTGGCCGACCACCATCGGCACGGGAATCGTCTTTCGCGCCCAATCGTCCCATTTGTAGATGTGGAGGTCGGTCCCGCAGATCGCGGTGCGGCTCACCCTGATCTTGACGTCGTTGATGCCGGGGTCGGGCTCGGGAACGTCCTCGAGCCAAAGGCCGCGCGCCGCTTCCCGCTTGACCAGAGCTTTCATGAACTAGGCCAGCTTCCGGATGACATCCCCGAACAGCGCCGCGTCGCTCGGCAGCTCCTTGGGCGTCGCGAGCGGCTTGGAGACCCAGGTCTCGTTGATCAGGTCGCGCCAGGTGATGTTGTTGCTCGTCCCCGTGCCGCCCCATGAGCCGCAGCCCAACGAAAAGGTCTGCCTCATGCCGTTCCAGAGGTTGCCGCTATTCGAGGCGGCCTGGGGCTGGTTGACCATCACGCGGCAGGTCCGCGTCGCGGCGGCAAGCTTCATGATGTTCGTGTCCGAGCGCGAGTAGATGCCGCAGCTGTGGCCCTGGCCCTGATAGGACTGGATCGCGTTGGTCATCGCGATCGCCTCGTCGATGTCGGCGACGCGGTAGAGCGCCATGGTGACGGTGAGCTTCTCGCCCGAGAAGGGATGGTCGGGGCCGGTCCCGGTCTCGGGGACGATGAAGAATTTGGTGTCCTCGGGGATGGCGAAGCCCGCCATTCCCGCGATCGTCTCGGGCGGCTGGGCGACGATCTTCGGGTTAAGCATGCCGTCGACCCACAGCACCGCCTGGAGCTTCGCCTTCTGCCCGTCGTCGAGGACGAGGCCGCCCTTCTCGACCAGCTTGGCGAGCATCTCGTCGTGGATCGCATCGACGAGCAGCACACTATTGTCCGACGAGCAGGAGGCGGCCATGTCGAGCGTCTTGGAGAGGCGGATCTTCTCGGCGGCGTCGTCGAGATCGGCGCTTTCGTCGACCGTGATCACCGCATTGCCCGCGCCGACGCCGAGCGCGGGGGTGCCGCTCGAATAGGCCGCCTCGACCATCGCGCGCCCGCCCGTGGCGAGGATGCGGTCGCACTGCTTCATAAGCTCGTTGGTCTTTTCCAGCGTCGGCGTCTCGATCGCGATGACGAGATCGGCGGGAGCGCCCATCGCGGTCAGCGCGGCGCGCATCTTGTCGCACACCAGCTTATTGGTGAGCTTGGCGCGCGGGTGCGGCGCGATGACGATGGCGTTGCGGCCCTTGACCGCGTTGATCGCCTTGATCACCGGCGTCGCCTCGGGGTTGGTCGAGGGCGAGAGCGCGCCGATCACACCGACCGGCTTGGCGAGCACGACGATCGCGCGCTCGAGATATTCCTCTATCACGCCGACCGACTTGTCGTCGATGATGTCTGCGAGCGCGGCGCGGGTCTTGCGGAAGATCTTGAGATATTTGCCGTCGTAATTGCCGAGCTGGGTCTCCTCGACGGTGTGGCGCGCGATCTCCTCGGCCGTCCCGGGCCGCGCCACCGACCACACCATCGCGCGGATCAGGTCGTCGACCCGCTCTTGCGTGTAGCCCTCGATGGCCTCCTGCGCGGCGCGCGCGCGCGCGACCAGCGCGGCGATCTCCTTGGCGTCGGCCGCCTGCTCGGCGGAGACGAATTTGATGTTCTCGACGCCCATCGCGCTATCCCTTCCGGCCGATGCTTTCGAACATTGGCATTGCGCGCGCAAGGCGCAAGCTTGGCAACCGGCCGGATCGGCGGCTAGACCATGATCGTTTCAGGTTGAATCAACCTGAAACGTGAATCATGGTCTACATCATCGTTGAGAGCCTGATTCACGCTTTCGGCGGAAGCGCAAAGCGCTTCCACCTCAAACGATCAGGCTCTAGTGGCGCTGACCTTCAAGCCGGAACCAGACATGCACCAGCCCGAACTGCTCGACCTGATGATCGACCTCGCGCTCGAGGCGGGCGCCGCGATCGCCGAGATTTACGCGACCGACTTCGATTCGGACGCCAAGGGCGACGGATCGCCCGTCACCGAGGCCGACCGGCGCGGCGAGGCGATCATCGAGGCGGGGCTCAAGCTGGGCGCGCCCGACATCCCGATCCTCGCCGAGGAGGCGGCGAGCGAAGGCCATATTCCCGAGCTCGGCAATCGTTTCTTCTGCGTCGACCCGCTCGACGGGACCAAGGAGTTCCTCACGCGCAACGGCGAGTTCACCGTCAACATCGCGCTGATCGATCACGGCCGCGCGGTCGCGGGCGTGGTCTATGCGCCCGCGATCGAGACGCTCTACTACGGCGCCGCGGGCGAAGGCGCGTTCATGCAGAAGATCGCGCCGGGCCGGACGCGCCGCGACGCCGAGCCGCCCCACGAGATCGAGGCGCGGTCGCCGCTCCACAAGGACCTCGTCGCAGTCGCGAGCCGCAGCCATCGCGGCCCCGACACCGACGCGCTGCTCGACAAGATCGGCGTCAGCGAATTCACCCCCGCCGGGTCGAGCCTCAAATTCTGCCTCGTCGCGCGCGGCTCGGCCGACGTCTACCCGCGCCTCGGCCGGACGATGGAATGGGACACCGCGGCGGGCCAGGCGGTGCTCGAGGCCGCCGGCGGCCGCGTGATGGCGCTCGACGGCGAGAACGAGACCGGGCCGCTCGGCTACGGCAAGAAGGAGCGCGGCTTCGACAACCCGCACTTCATCGCCTGGGGGCGCTAGCCCGACTCCGCGAAGCCTATTCGCGCACCAGCATCTCGCCCTGCCTGCCCATCGCCTCGGCGAGCTGGCGCAATCGCTTGGCGACGGTCTCGCCAAACAGCGCCTCGTCGCTCGGATCGAGGCACAACGTGACGAATTCATCGTCGACCTCGAGTCGGCTCGCCTCGAGCGGGCTCGCGACGCCGCCGCTGAGCCGCTGGCCGAGGCGCATCGCGAGCCCCCAGCGCGTCGCCTGCTCGAGCCGTTCGCGCGCGCAGAGCCGGGTCAGCGATTCGATCACCACGCTTCCCCCGCCGAAGCTCGTGAACAGCGCCTGGCCGATCCGCGCGCGGCCCGCCGCGTCGACGTTCACCCAGTTGCCGTGGAGCGCCATGTCGAGCCCGCGCTCGGCGCGGAAGTCGGGGTGCGCGCGCCAGGCGACGTCGCCGAGCAGGCACGCGGCATGGCGCAGCCGCGTCGATTCGGGATCCTCGTCGCGGAACAGCGGCGCGATCCAGCGGTCGAGCAGATCGCCATGTTCGGCGAAGCGGCCCTGCGCCTCGCCCTCCTCGCGCGTCGCCTCGATCAGCGGGTCGCGCGCGCGCGTCGCGGGGTCGAGCCGCTCGTAGAGCAGCCCCTCGCGCAGCCCATAGGCCGAGGCGACGAGCGCGCCCGGACCGATCTGCCTGACCAACAGCGAGAGCAGCGCCGCGCCGTCGGGCAGGTTGGCGATGCGGCTCGACGAGAGCGATTCGATCGCCGCGAGCCGCGCGGGTCCGATCCGTGCGAGCAGGCGGACGAGCCGCGCCGCGCGCTCGGGCCCCATCGTGTAGTGATGGACGATCGGCAGCGGAAAGCCCGTGCGGTGCATGTCGACATTGGCGAGCGCGCGCCACGAGCCACCGACGAGATAAAGCGGCCTCCCCGCGCAGTCGCGCGCCCAGGGGGCCGAGGCGAGCGCCTTGGCGACCGCACGCTTGAGCGAGCCCTTGC
>JACMKH010000465.1 GCA_014380205.1 Sphingomonadaceae bacterium | reverse complement strand
TCCGCGGTCTGCTGGCCGATCAGCAGCTTGTACTCCTTCTTGATGTGGCTCATGATCGCCTCGTCCATCTCGTCGCCCCCGACACGGATCGACTGGGAGACGACGATGCCGCCGAGAGAGATGACCGCGACTTCGGTCGTACCCCCGCCGATGTCCACGATCATGTTTCCCGTGGGCTCCGAGACGGGCAGTCCCGCCCCGATCGCGGCCGCCATCGGCTCCTCGATCAGATAGACCGCGCTCGCCCCGGCATTGGAGGCGGCATCGCGGATCGCGCGGCGCTCGACCGAAGTCGATCCGGAAGGGACGCAGATCACGATTTCGGGGAAGCGCCAGGCGCGCATCTTGCCGCCATGAACCTTGTGGATGAAGTGCTTGATCATCTGTTCGGCGACGTCGATGTCGGCGATGACTCCGTCGCGCAAGGGGCGGATCGCCTCGATCTGATCGGGGGTCTTGCCCATCATCAGCTTGGCGTCATTGCCGACCGCCTTGACCTTCTTGACCCCGTTGATGGTCTCGATCGCGACCACCGACGGTTCGTTGAGGACAATCCCGCGGCCGCGGACGTAGACCAACGTATTGGCCGTGCCGAGGTCGATCGCCATGTCGTGCGACATCCATTTGAACCAGCGTGCCCAGAACATGCTTAACCCCGTCTCTCGATTGATTGGAAAACTAGGCCGGCCACCCGCCCGGCCCGATTCACAATAAGTTATTCAACCCTTTGTGAAAGCAGCATGAATTCCTCGACGAATTCAGCACTTCGCACGAAGCTCGGGATTGGGCTAGGAGCGTTAACATGTCAATAAGAAGGCTCCCTTCCGAACTTATCAATCGCATCGCCGCGGGCGAGGTGGTCGAGCGCCCGGCGAGCGCGTTGAAGGAGCTGGTCGAGAACAGCCTCGATGCCGGCGCCCGGCAGGTCGCGATCCGGCTCGCGGCGGGGGGGCTCGACCTGATCGAGGTCAGCGACGACGGGAGCGGGATGGCGCCCGCCGAGATGCACCTCGCGCTCGAACGCCACGCGACCTCGAAGCTGCCCGACGACCATATCGAGGACGTCACCAGTTTCGGCTTTCGCGGCGAGGCCTTGCCGTCGATCGCGAGCGTCGCGCGGCTGACGCTCGACAGCCGCGTCGCGGGCAATGACGGGTGGCGAATCGAGATCGACCATGGCGGCAAGGCAGGCGAGGGACCCGCCGCGCTGCCCCCCGGAACGCGGATCCGCGTCGAGGGACTGTTCGACAAGGTGCCGGCGCGGCGCAAGTTCCTGCGCAGCCCGCGCGCCGAATATGGCGCCTGCCTCGACGCCGTGCGGCGGCTGGCGATGGCGCGCCCCGATGTCGGCTTCAGCCTCGAGCATGACGGGCGTCGCGGGCTGTCGGTCCAGCCCTCGGACGCCCCGACGCGGGTCGCAGCATTGCTCGATCGCGAGCTCGAGCGCCACGGGCTCGGCATCGATTGTGTTCGCGACGGGCTGCGCCTGACCGGGGTGGTCAGCCTGCCGACCTTCAACCGCGGGATGGCGGACCATCAATTTTTGTTCGTCAACGATCGCCCGGTCAAGGACCGCTTGCTCGTTGGCTCGCTCCGCGCGGCGTACCGCGACCTCCTCGCGCGCGACCGCCACCCGGTCGCGGCGCTGTTCGTCCACGTGCCCACCAGCGAAGTCGACATCAACGTCCACCCCGCC
>JACMKH010000464.1 GCA_014380205.1 Sphingomonadaceae bacterium | reverse complement strand
GGATGTCGCGCGCCGGATTGGCGAGCGCGGCCGCGACCGCGTGCCGGCCCCAGAGGCGGGGAAATCGGCCCTCGGCCGAGCGGGCTGAGCGGCGTCGCGCCATTGCGCGGTCCTCGCATACGCCTACATTGACAGGCAAGCGGGCATTGGTCATGGCCCGCTTCCGCGCGCGCGCCCGCGCGGGCCCCGATGGACGGGTGGCCGAGTGGTTAATGGCAGCAGACTGTAAATCTGCCCGCGAGAGCGTACGCTGGTTCGAATCCAGCCCCGTCCACCATCGCCGCCGCGATTAAGCCAACCAGGATTCCGCCTCGGGTAGCGCGCCGGCGCGATCGATCCAGCCGACCGCGATTGCCGGCGGGGTCGCCTCCGTCGCGCGCCCCTCGAACGCCGCCTCGGGCGGCACCACGAAATCGGTCGGGTCGACGGGCGCGTCGGCGAAGGCGAAGCGGAAGTCGTCGAAATCGGCGTCGAACCCCTGCTCGGTCTGGCGGTGGTCCTCGAAGCCGATCTCCACGACATCATCGTCGAACGGCAGCCATTCGACCGCTTGGAGCCCGAGCCCCGGATTGAGCAGGTTCGCCTGATGCGCCGCGCCGAGCGCGTGGAAGATCGAGATCGGCAGCGGGTTGCCGCCTCCGTCAAAGACCACGGGGGCCATGCGATCCGACAGCGTGGCGGCGTCGCCGGTGAGCATGTTCTGGAAGAACAGCCCACCCGCCTTGTAGTCCGCGAGGTCGACGCCGAGCTCGGCCGCGTTGGGAACGAAGAACAGCCCGATGCCTTGGCCCGCGCCGACGCCCTTGATCTTGAACGCGTCACCGGCCGCGGCATTGGCGAGGTCGGCCGAGAGGATGCGGCCCTCGCCGATCTCGCCCGTCGCGAGATCATAGGTGTAATAGCCGATCGCGCCGCTGTGCTCGCCGTCCTCGCCGAGGAAGGTGACCCAGCGCGTCGATCCGTCGCCCGCGAAATCATCGGCGTCGATCCGCGACGCGCCCGCCGGCGGCAGGCTCGAGCCCGCGGTGATCGTGTCGGTGAGCTCGATAACCAGGCCCGGCTCGCCGCTCGCGTCGAGATCCTCCTCGACGCGGACCAAGCCGATTCCCTGGGCATAATATTTGAACTCGCGCACGCCGGGCTCGAGCTCGGTCTTGTCCTGCGTCTTGAGCACCTCGAGCTCGCCAAGCTGGGTGTCGATCCGGTGATGGCGGCCGAGCGCGCGCGTGCGGTCGAGCGCGACGTCGGGGGCATGTTCATTGTACCAGGAGAAATCCCTGACCGGCCTGTCGGGCATCAGCCAGCCCGGCTGCGCATCGTCCTCGCCCGCGAGCCATGCGCCGTCGCTGTCCGTGCCGAGAAAATTGCCGTCCTCGTCGTAGCGGTAGTTGATGACGATCTCGCCGAAATACCAGACGTTTCCGTCGCTGTCCTGCGCGATGAAATCGCACGTCTCCTCGATCAGCAGCCCATCCTCATAGGCGGTGTCGCGGATGACGAAGGTCTCGACGCCGAGCACCTCGAACTTGAGCGAGGTCACATAGAAGTCATTGGCCTCGACGGTTTCGCCGTCACTGCCGGCGAATGCCGAAACCGTTCCGAGGACCATCGGCAGATAGTTATTATCGATCGGATCGTTGGGGAGGAACGTGGCTTGCGAGAAATCGGGGAGGAACGGCATCACAGTCTCCTTGTGTTGGCCGGCGGCGCAGCACCCCGGCCTGAAGATGCCCCCCTCGCGCCAAGAGGGCGGTACGCAAGGTGAAGCACGTAGACATGACGGCGTGACGAGCCCGAACCCGCATGGTCGGTCGCCAAAAAAATTGGCGCGCGCGTTTGCGGTGGCTCGATCGACAGGCTAATCATCGTGCGGAATGCCCCTGCCGAGTTCGGGCTCCGTGCGCCAGGTTCGAAGCCATACGGGGCGCTGTCGGCTTGTCCGGACGGGATTGCGTGTCGCCAGTGGAGGAAACGACCCAAGGCCTGGCCGCCATTTTGCAAGCCAACCGTGGACGATATTTGCGGTTCCTCACCGCGCGGCTCGGCGGCTCCGAAGAAGCGGAGGATTTGCTTCAGGACATTTGGCTCAAGCTCGCGAACATCCCGCCATCCGGCCCGATCGCCGATCCGATCGCGTATCTCTATCGGGTGGTCGAATATGGCGCACGAGACCGGCTGCGGTCTTCGGCACGCCGCCGGGAGCGGGAGAGGAATTGGGCGGCGAACACGGGCGAAACCATGGCTCTGACGGAGGTTGAAGCCAACCCTGAGCAATTGGCGATGCACAGGGAGCGGCTGCGCCAAATCGACGAAGCGCTGGCCGGCTTGCCGGTGCGAACAGGCTATATCCTGCGAGCGTTCAGGGTGGATGGGCGGGCGCAGAACGACCTTGCCAGCGAACTCGGCATTAGCCTCAGCGCGATAGAAAAGCATCTGCAACGCGCCTATAAGATGCTCACATCGCTGCGCATCGACGATGATGCGGAATCAGGGGGGGCGTGACGTCTTCTGTTGGAATGACAGAACCCTCCGCAAACGATGATGGCGGCATCCCCACGACCGCCGCGACATGGTTCGTGCGGCTTGCCGAAGCCGATGCGAAGGAATCGCATTGGGAAGAGTTCACGACCTGGCTCGAACAGGATCCGCGTCATTCGCGCGCTTATGAGAGGGTGTGCGAGGCGGATAGCGATCTTCTCGAGGTCATGGCCAACCGATTGCCCGAGGCCGCCAACGACGATGGCGGCGGCGTAGCGCCATTGCTGCGTAGGCGCGGCTTTCTCGGCGGCGCGATGGCGGCGGTCGCGCTAGTCGCCGCTGTGTTCCTTTGGCCGACCGCGCCCGACCCTCCGTCATTCGAGACTATACGCACGGCGGCGGGGGAAGTGCGGAGCATATCGCTTGCAAACGGATCGCGCATCGAGCTCAACGGCGGGACACATCTGGAGCTGGCATCCGAGGATGCGTCGCTTGTCCGCCTGATCGAGGGCGAGGCGGCCTTTTACGTAGCACGAGGCGACGGCGCGCCACTTACGGTGGAGGTCGGCGACCTGACCCTGGTCGACCGAGGCACGGTTTTCAATGTCGTTCGCGGCGGTGGCTGGATACGTGTCGGCGTGGCGGAAGGCGAGATCGTGGCCAATCCGGGGCGCGAGGCGGTTTCGCTTCCCGCGGGACGGTCGCTTCGGTTTGCCGAAGGCAGTGGTCGTTTCGCGCTGGAGCGGACGGACCCGACCAACGTCACCGGATGGCGGCAAGGTCGACTGGCTTATCGTGACGCTCCCGCAAGCATGGTAGCGGCGGATCTCGCGCGCAATCTCGGCGTCGACGTGGCTGTCGAGGACGAATTGACCTCCCGGCGGTTTACGGGGGTGATTCAACTGACCGGTGAGCCTTCGACGATCATCTCGACCTCGGCCGGGCTTATGGAAGGTCGGGCGGTGCGCGACGGCGACGGCTGGAGGCTTCTGGCGGATTAGCCCGTCACGGTAGTGGTGACGATCGAGGTGGCTTGTGCCGATTGGTCGAGCCGCTAACTGGTCGGTGATGACGCGCGCCGAGAAATCCGAAAGTTGATGCGATCGATATTCCCGGCGATGTTGGTTTCCGCCGTGCTCGTGGCGCCTGCGGTCGCGCAATCCGAAGAGCAGCGCCGATACAGGATCGATCTCCCAGCCGGATCCCTCGACTTCTCATTGCAGCTGCTGGCCCGTCAGACCGGCATCAATGTTGGCGGGACCGCCGAGGGACTCGCCACGACCAGAGCGCCGGCGGTGCGAGGGCGTATGACCGCCGCCCAGGCGCTGCGCCGCTTGCTGACGGGAACGCCTTTCGCTGCGCGCCGTGTGGCGGGAAACGGCTATGTGATCGCCAGGCGCGCCCCGTCGTCGATATCGCCGCCCACGCCCGCCTCGGCGATGCTTCGGCCCCGGCCGCTGCCTCCGGAGCCAATTATGCCCGCGGCGCCCATCGTCGTCACGGCCAGCAAGCGAGACCTTACGCTCAGCAATTATCCTGGCGCCGTCACGGTCTTCCAACTCGATGACGCGCCGCTCGCGCTAGTTAGCGGAGGAATCGAGGGCATCCTGTCAGCGGCGCCGGTCACGTCGATGACGGCGTTGGGGCCGGGCCGCAACAAGATCTTCCTCCGAGGTGTCGCGGACAGCAGCTTCAATGGGCCGACGCAAGCGACGGTCGGCCTGTATCTCGGTGAGCAGCGACTGATCTACAGCGCGCCCAACCCCGAGCTGCGCCTTTACGATGTCGAGCGGATAGAGGTGCTCGAGGGGCCCCAGGGAACGCTCTACGGCGCCGGGGCGCTTGGCGGGATCATCCGGGTGACGCCGAGACGGCCCGAGATGGGCGAATGGGGAGGCCAGCTCTGGGCGGGGGGCTCGATCGCCGATGGGGGGGAACCGGGATTCGACTTTGCGGGATCCGCCAACGTTCCACTCGGTTCGCGCGCCGCGATGCGGCTGTTGGGATATCGTGGTCGGCTCGGCGGCTATATCGATGACCAGGACAGGGGGCTGAGCAACGTGAATCGCACGTCGATTGGCGGAGGCCGCCTCGATCTGCGCGTCGCCTTAGGCGACGGTTGGACGATTGACTTCGAGGGCCTGCGTCAGGTCCTGCGGACGCGAGATGGCCAGTATGCGGAACTGGAGTTGCCCGCGCTGACCCGGCGCAGCGTCATATCCCAGCCTTTCGACAGCGAGATTTCAGTGGCGGGCGTTACGTTGACGAGGGAATGGAGCGGCTTCCGTCTGGTTTCGGCGACGGGCATCGTGCGCTCGGACCTCGAGACGCGGTTCGATGCCAGCGCGCTGTCAGCGGACGGATCGCCGCTGGCGTTCGACGAGGATCGCGGCATCGAGCTTATTAGTCACGAAACCCGGCTTTCCTCCGATCCCGCCGCCGTGTTTTCATGGGTCTTCGGCGCGAGCTTGGTGCGCAACGTGGACCGCCGCGAGCAACGGCTGGGCGACCCGCTCGATCCTGCGCAACTCGCGGACGTGAGGGACGCGACACGAGAGATCGCGCTGTTCGGCGAGGCATCGCTGGAATTAACGACCCGCGTCACTGCCACGGCCGGCGCGCGGCTGGTCTACGCCCGCACAGTCAGCGATCAGCTGCTAGATGGCGGCATGGAAATCGAGCCGACTGCAAGCGCGGTCCGGGTTCTTCCCGTCGCGGCACTGTCCTGGCGATACAATGACAACGCCATGGCCTATGTTCGCTATCAGCAGGGTTATCGAGCCGGGGGCATCAGCATTGAAGCCGACGATCCCGCCGAACCGACGATCAGCCGTTTTGATCCTGATGAACTGCAAACCTTCGAAATTGGGGCGCGGCGCGAACCTAGCGACGGCCTACCGTTCGAGCTGGAGGTGGCCGCGTTTTATACGATCTGGAACGAAATTCAGGCCGATCGAATCATCGAACTCGGATTTCCATTCACCAATAATATAGGATCCGGCCGAATTGTCGGGTTGACGGCCACGGGTACAATCAAGCCTACCCAAAATTTACGCATTCGCGGCGCGCTGTTCATCAACGAAACGCATTTCACTCCCGAGGACGAGACCGACGACAGCGATGATAGCCGGATTCCCAACGTTCCTGGTCTGGGTGCGCGAACCGATGTGTCGCTTACGTTACCCCTCTCCCAAGAATCGTCGGCACAGATGTTGGGCAGCATCAGCTATGTGGGGACCTCGCGACTTGGCGTTGAGCCATACCTCGACACGACCCAAGGCGGCTATTTCATGTCGGACGCTTCGATCACATTCAGGACGGCCAGCTGGAGCATCGCTCTTGAGGGTACCAACCTATTCAATGATCAAAGCAATCGTTTCGGATTCGGGAATCCGTTTTCGGTGGCTATTTCACCGCAAGTGACACCCTCCAGGCCGCGCGAGGGGCGACTAACCGCGACGATGCGCTTCTAGAGCGCGAGAACATTTGGGGCTGACATGGCTAGCGCAGAAAAACTATGTATTTCATATGTTGAGGGGCGTCGGAGGAGCGGTCTGTCGCGGGGTGCGCAGCAAGAGCTGATCAAGCCACCCTCACCCCTAGCCGCGCAAGCCGTTACGGGACCGCCACGAAATCATAGGCGCCGTTGCCCGGCGTCAGCGCGAGCCAGAGATGACCGTCGTCGACGAGATAGCCACGCACGTCGCCCGCGTCGGCGAGGATGCGGTCGTGGAGCGTCATGTCGACGCACGCGGCCTGGGTCGCCGTGAGCGCTCCGAGGCGGAGCGCTCCGGTGGCGGGACCGGCGGTCCAGCTTCCGCTCGCGCTGTTGCAGTCGAGCTGGAGCACGACCGTCCCGTCCGCTGCGAAGGCGAGGGTGTATGGACCGGGCGTGGCGGGGACCAGGCCCGTCCCATCGGCATTGAAATACTGAACGAGCGACCAGCGCGTGCCCGCGAGCGGCGGATGGCCGTCAGCGAGCGCGGGCGGCGGCGCGGCGTCGAGGCCGGGGTCGAGCGTACTGTCGAGACCCGAGGGCTGGGCGGTGAGTGGGGAGGGCAGGGCGGCTAGAGAGAGAGCCACCCAGATCCACCTGGCTCCGTCAGGGCCTGATACCGGCCTCACGCCTTGTGGTGCTCGCCCTTGACCCAGCGCACCGTCCCCGAGCTCGCACGCATCACGACGCTCTCGGTTGTCATCCGCCCGTCCTTGAGCCGCTTGACCCCCGCGAGCAGCGAGCCGTCGGTAACGCCCGTCGCGGCGAAGATCACGTCGCCGTTGGCGAGCTCCTCGAGCCGGTAGATGCGGTCGAGCTTCTCGATCCCGATCTTGCGCGCGCGGTTCTTCTCGTCTTCGTTGCGGAAGGTCAGCCGGCCCTGGAACTGCCCGCCGACGCAGCGCAATGCGGCCGCCGCGAGCACGCCCTCGGGCGCGCCGCCCGATCCCATATAGACGTCGATCGTGGTGTCCTCGTCGGTCGTCGCGATCACCCCCGCGACATCGCCATCGGGTATCAGCTGGATGCCGCAGCCGAGCTTGCGCAACTCGGCGATGAGCTTCTCGTGGCGCGGCCGGTCGAGCACGCAGGCGATGATCTCGGCGGGCTTGACGCCCTTCGCCTTGGCAATGGCCTTGACGTTGTCGGTCGCCGATCTGTTGAGATCGATGGTGCCCTTGGGATAGCCCGGCCCGATCGCGATCTTGTCCATATAGACGTCGGGCGCGTTCAACAGGCATCCCTGCTCGGCGATCGCGAGCACGGCGAGCGCGTTGGGCCCGGCCTTGGCGGTGATCGTAGTGCCCTCGAGCGGATCGAGCGCGATGTCGATACGCGGCGCACCGCGCCGCCGTCGGCCGACCTTCTCGCCGATGAACAGCATCGGCGCCTCGTCGCGCTCCCCCTCGCCGATCACCACGGTGCCGTCGAAATCGAGCTCGTTGAGCGCGGCGCGCATTGCCTCGACCGCCGCCGCGTCCGCTGCCTTCTCGTTCCCGCGCCCGACCAGCCTCGACGCCGCGATCGCCGCCGCCTCGGTCACGCGCACCATCTCGAGCACGAGCACGCGATCGAGCACGTCGCTGGGCTTCACCATGATATTGCCGTCCTCCCGCATGTGAGCGGGGCGATAGGGGAGGGAGGGGGGCTTGTCGAGAATGGGCACAATTTCGCCGTTGTTGGGCGGTAGCGGGTCGCGCGGAAGAGGGAGACCAGGCTTGAGATTCGCGCCGCTCGCCACGCTGACCCTGATCGGCCTCGCCGCGCCCGCGCAGGCCGAGTTCACCGCCGAACAGGCGCTCGCGGCGAGCCGCGCGCGCTTCGCCGCCACCGACGACGAATGCCAGAGCAGCGGGCGCGAGATCGTCGTCTGCGCGCAAATCAACACCAACGACCGCTATCGCCTGCCCTTCGTCGCGATCGCGCCCGGCGACCCGCGCCACGAAAGCGTGACGGCCGAGCGCGCGCGCCTCCAGGCCAATCCCGGGACCTGCCAGGGCTGGTCCTTCTTCCGCGCGCAATGCGGCTCGGTGGGCGTGAGCCTGAGCGTCGGCGCGGGGGGTGCCAGGTTCGGCGGGACGCGGCGGGCCTACTGAACTTCGCCGGAAAGCGCCGACTTCAAAGGTCCAGTATATCCATCCACATCGGCTCGCCGGCGAGGCTCGGCGAGCCGCGCAGGCGTTCGAGCGCGGCCGCGACGCGCGCTTCGGGTCCCGCGTGCGTGACAATGATGATCTGCACGGTCTCGGCGATGGATTGATTTGCTCCTGTCACGTCGCGGGCTGTCTCCACGCCGCCGCCGCGCTGGATCATGCTCTCGATCGAGACGCCCGCGTCGCGCATCGCGGCAGTGATCTCGGCGAGCACGCCCGCGCGGTCGACCACGGCGAAGCGGAGATAGGCGCGCCCGCGCCGCTCGCCCGCGTCGGCGGG
>JACMKH010000463.1 GCA_014380205.1 Sphingomonadaceae bacterium | reverse complement strand
GCCGGGCGAACACCGGCCGCTGCTGCTTGTCGATGAGACATTGCGCGCCGACGCCTGGGCCGACGCCGCGCGCGCGTCCGCCTCCCACAATCCCCTCGAGCGCGAGCTCGTACGCCAGTGGCGCGGCGGGCTCGGCGCGCTCGTGCTGGCGCATTCGCCGGCGCTGGCGATTGTCCGCTGGGACAAGGCGATGGTGCTCGAAGGCCTCGCGCGCGAGGCGGGGCTGCGCACCCGACGATCGAGGCTGTCACGAGCGGTGTCGCGGATCGCGATCGGTTAGAGCCTGCCGCGGGGCGCCCTCGCTCCAGTACTATGGCGACCGCAAACAAAACGGGCGCCGCCTCCCGGCGACGCCCGCGAGTTGCGTTGCCCCTCCCCCTCAGAACTCCTGACGCACCGTCAGCGCCCATTCGCGTGGCTCGCCGACCTGACTGTAGGCCGTGCCCGCGAATCCGAAGAGCGCGTCGAAGCTGAGCGGGACGTAATATTCGTCGAAGACGTTCTTGACCTCTAGCGAGATACTCAAATCCTCGTCTTCATTGCGCCACGTCAATCGCGCATTGGCTATCGTATAGTCGTCGTAAAAAAGCAAGACGCCTGGGACAAGTCCTCGCCCGCGCACCTGCTCGCCACGATAGGCGACGTCGAAGCGGGGAGTGATCGAGCCCGAATTGCCTAGCTCGGCGCGATACTGGATGCCGGCGCTCCATTGCCATTCGGGCGAGACGATCGGATCGTTGATGTTGAGACCAGCGCCGACCGCAGGATTTATCGACGTGAACTCGCCGTCGAGCCAGCTCAGCGCGGCATCGATCTGCAGGCCCTCGATGGGCTCGGCCTGGAGTTCGGCCTCGATGCCGTAGATCTTGCCGTCGCCGGCGTTCTGCACCACCGCGCAGGGCCCGCCGCCGAATGCCGAGCAGTCCGACAGCGGCAGCTGGATGTCGGTATAGTCGTTGTAGAAGCCCGCGACGTTCAAGCGGAGGCGCCGATCGAACAGGTCGGTCTTGAGTCCGACCTCATAGGCGATGACCGTTTCCGGACCGAAGGTGCCCTGGAGGGCGTGCTGCGGGATGAACGGACGCGGCGTCACGCCGCCGCCCTTGAAGCCCGTGCCGACCGTGACATAGGCGAGCACCTCGGGCGCGAAGCGATAGTCGACCGAGAGGCGCCAATCGATCCGGCTGTCGGAAGCCTCCGCGGTCAGCCCCTCGAGCGGGCCGAGGCCGTAAAAGTCGGGGAACAGCGGCACCGTGCCGTCGAGATTGTGGCGGTGGAAGGTGTAGTCCTTCGATTCTTCGGTGTAGCGGATGCCGCCGGTGATCGTGAGGTCCGTGATCGGTCGCCAGAACACCGTGCTGAACGCGGCGATGACGTCGCTGTTGACCGGATCGTCGCCGGTGAATTGGAGCGGCAGCCCAGGGATGATGTAGCGGATGTCCTGCTGGGTGAAATAGGTCGTCCGCTGGTCGGAATAGTAGCCGCCGACGGTGAAATCGATAGTGTCGCCGATGTTCCCGTTCAGCCGCACCTCCTGGCTCAAGAACCAGAAGTCGAGATCGTTGACACCCTGCGCGCCGATCTGGGGGAGCGGCGTGAAGTCGTCATCGGTGGTGAAGAACTGGTCATATGAGCGATAGGCGGTGATCGACTGCAACTGCAGCGAGTCGGAGATATCGACGTCGGCGTGGAATGAGGCGCCCCAGCTGTCGAGCTGCTTCGTGGGATCGAGCGTGTAGGGGCCGGCCTGGCCCTGGCCGGGCAGCTGCCAGCTCGCATAGGTGCAGAAGCGGCCGCAGAGGAAATAGCGGCCAGGCAGCCCGGTCCTGCCGGTGAACACCGGATTGTTGATATCGGTCAAAACCTCCGCCGCCTGATTGGTGTCCGAGGTGATGTAATATGCGGTCGCCATCAGCTCGATGTCCGGCGTGGGCTCCCAGAGCAACGAGGTGCGAATGCCCGAATAGTCGACGTCGCCGAGCCGGCGGATGACGCAATTGTCGTCTTCCCCGCCCGTGCCCGCCGGAAAGGTCCGCTCGATATTGTCGTTGCGGTCCGGATAGCGGCAGCCATAGTCGACCTGGTCGACATAGCCGTCCTGCTCCTTGTGGACGCCGGCGACGCGCATGTAGAGCGTGTCGGTCAACGGGAAGTTCGCACCGGCGCGCACGCTGAGATAGTCGCGCGTGCCATAGGCGATCTCGCCATAGCCCGAGAGCTCCGGGCGCGGCCGCTGCGAGATGACGCGGATCGCGCCGCCGATTGAGTTTCGGCCGGTGAGCGTGCCCTGCGGGCCGCGCAGTATCTCGATCCGCTCGACATCGAGCAGGTCGAAGCTCGCGCCGGTCAGCGAGGAATAATAGACGTCGTCGATGTAGATGCCGACGCCCGGCTCGAACGCGGGATTGAAGTCGAACTGGCCGATGCCGCGGATCGAGGCGCCGAGCGAATCGCCGAAGGCGCCGCCCATCTCGTTGAGAAAGACGCTCGGGGCCTGCGCGGCGATCGCCTCGATATCGGTCTGGTTGCGCGATCGCAGCAGCTCCGAATCGACAGCCGTGATCGAGAGCGGGGTGTCCTGGAGACGCTGCTCGCGGAACTGCGCGGTGACGACGATCTCGGCGTTGCCGATCTGGTCGACAGGGGGCTCGGGGGGCGGCGGGTCTTGCGCCAGCGCGGGCGTCGCCGCCATCGCCATGGCCGCGCTCAGGCTGCCGCCGAGAAGATATGCGCGAATCTTGGTGCTGGCCATCTCAACCCCTCTCCATCGACCTAACAGGACGGAAGGGGCGCCCACTGATCGGCATGCTCCTCCCGCGACGGACCATCCTGCCCGTTCGCCGGAGTTTTGTAATTAGACATAACAATCGCCGCAACAGCGATTCGCCTTCCCCCGCACAGCGCCATCCGATTGTGGCGGCGCTGCAACACATCGGCGCGGGGAAAGGGGAAATCGCTGCTAGCCGTCCCACGGCGATGGCATGTGATAGGGAACGGTGATGAAATTGGCCTCGATCTGGCGGAGCATGTCGTCCTCGATCTTGAACAGCTCGGCGATATAGAAGCTGTGCGGCCGGCGGACGGGGGACGCAACCGTGCGACCGTCGGTGAGTTGGTACTCGGCGAGCCTCCCGCAATGGTCGATGAAGCCGTGGGCGAGGACGAGCCCGCGCTCCTCGTCGACGAGCGGGAAGCGCCGGCCGCGCAACCGGTCGTCGTAGCGATAGTTGCCCATCCGGAACTGCTCCTCGCAGCCGAGCGCGGCGACCGGGACGATATAGGCGAACTCGGGGTTGTTGGTGGTTTGGACGCCGTTCTCGACGCGCTGGCAATCGGGATGGAATTTGGTGTGGACCGTCCCGTCGTTGAGCTGGAGCGTCGAGAAATAGCCGTCCGAAAGTTCCACCATCCGCGCGCGGCTCGCGCCCCGCCCGGGCTCGACCTCCGCTTCGAGGATCGGCTTGGTCCACCAGCGCGGGTTCAAAAACTTGATGCCGCTGTCCGATTGGCGGACGACGATCATCTCGACCTCGGCGATCGCGCCGTCGCCGTCGAGCGCCAGCCGCGCGGTGAAGCCCGATTCCTCGAGCGGCTCGTGGACCGTTCCGAAGAAGCCGACGTGCCCCTCGCGCACATCAGCGAAGCGGAGATCGTACTCGCCGATCCGGTCGATCGTCCCCCAGACGCCGTCGCCGACCTCGAGCATGACGTTGTTCTCGCTGTGGCGCACGCCAGGCGCCCAGCGCAGCCGATCGGGGTCGCGCGCGGCGAGCGCGGCGAGGAACGCGTCGAGCGCGGCGTAGAGCGTGGCGCGGTCCCAGCGGTCGGTCATTCTTCTCTCCTTGGCGTCCGGGCTTGCGGATCGTAACGATTGTTGCGATCCATAACAATCTGCCCCCAAGGAGAATCGCCATGCCGCGCAGCGCAGAGGAGCAGCAAAGGCTCGACCGCACCTTAGAAATGTACCGCAAGGTGCTGATCGCGATGGACAAGACGCACGTCGACGAGTTCCTCTCGCCCGACTACATCCAGCACAGCTCGCTCGCCGAGCCCGGCATCCCCGCGCTCAAGGCGTGGCTCGACAAGGTCCGCGTCGAATCGCCCGATGCCAGGCAGACCATCCACCGCGCCTTCGTCGACGGCGATTTCGTCGTCGTCCATGTCCATGTCGTGCGCTGGCCCGGCGACCCGGGCTTCGCGGTCGCCGATTTTTTCCGCTGGGAGGGCGACCGCATCATCGAGCATTGGGACGTGCTCCAGGAGGTCCTCGCCGACGGCGGCATCAACCCCAACGGGATGTTCTGACCATGGCCGGGCGCTTCGACGGCAAGGCCGTGCTGATCTTCGGTGGCAACAGCGGGATCGGGCTCGCGAGCGCGCGCGGATTCGCCGCCGAGGGCGCGCGCCTCGCGATCACCGGCCGCGACCAGACG
>JACMKH010000462.1 GCA_014380205.1 Sphingomonadaceae bacterium | reverse complement strand
CTCGTCAGCGCCGGTCCCAACTCGCTGGGAGGCGCGGCGTTGCGCTGATCAGCGCCGGGCGCCGCTCTCCGGCTCCACGCGCTCGCGCTCCTCGGCCTCGCGCGCCTCGCGCCCGCGGCGCGCCTCCTCCTCGCGGATGCGACGGCCGTAGTTGCGGTCGGATTCGTCCTGGCTGGTGGTCGTCCAGTCGACGACCTGGCCGGCCGCGCGGACGGGCGCGGTGACGACATTGGCGGCGGTGCGCACGAGGCAGCCGCTGAGCAGCAGCGCGAGCGCGGGCAGGATCAGCAACGAACGCATCGGCGAAACTCCTTTGCCCCGAGACTCGCACATCGCGCCGCGCCGCGCAAATCGCCTCGCTTGCCCGCCGCCCTATTTTGCGCGATGGCGCGCGCGGGGGAGAGGCATGAAAGGACGCACGCGATGACGATCAAGGAAGGCGACACGCTTCCCCGCACCAGTTTCACGACGATGACCGACGAGGGCCCGCGCCCCGTCGATCATGACGAGTTCTTCAAGGGCCGCAAGGTCGCGCTGTTTTCGGTCCCCGGCGCGTTCACGCCGACCTGCTCGGCCAGGCACCTGCCGAGCTATGTCGAGAAGGCCGACGAGCTCAAGGCCAAGGGAATCGACGCGATCGGGGTGACCGCGGTCAACGATGCGTTCGTGATGGGCAAATGGACCGAGGACGCGAGCCCCGTCACGCCGCTCGCCGACGGCAATGGCGAGTTCGCCGAGGCGGTCGGCCTCACCATGGACGGCACGGGCTTCGGCATGGGGAAGCGAGGGCAACGGTTTTCGATGGTCGTCAACGACGGGGTGGTCGAGAAGCTCAACGTCGAGGCGCCGGGGGATTATCGGGTGAGCTCGGCCGAGCACATGCTGAGCCAGCTCTAAGCCGGGCGAGGCGTGGCGAGGGCGCGGCGGCGCACGCCTCGCCCGGAACTTTGGCGAGGCCCGGCGATTGATTACGCCAAGCCAACGGTTTCGCTAACGGAGATTTGAAAATGCCCAAGACCCAGAGCCCAGACTATTCAGCCAAGACCCTCGACGATGGCGAGGAGATCGGCGTCGGGAGCTACGAGGAAAAGCCCTTCGTCGAGCCCTATACCGAGGAGAAGTCGGTCGCGGGCAAGATCGGCGACGGTGCCAAATCGGCGATCGGCAAGGTCGGCGAGAGCGCGAAATACGCGGGCGACAAGACCGCCGAGGGCGCCAAGTTCGCCGCGCAGAAGGTCGGCGACGGGGCCAAGTCGGCGGGCGCGTTCGTCAAGAACAACCCGATCAAGACCGCCGCGGCGATCGGCGGCGTTGCGGTGGCGGCGGGCGCCGCGATCGCGGGCGCCAAATATTACGGCAAGCGCCAGGGCGGAAAGGGCGACTCCGACGCCGTAGACAAGCGCACGTCGGGCAAGGCCAAGGGTCCCAGGATCGACCCGCAGGCCGAATAGATCATTCCGCTGACTGGTTGGGGGCGCCGCTGGTTCGGCGCCCCTTGGTCATGTCCATGCGGTGATCGAAGCGCGTTTCGCCAAGCCTCAGGCGAATCCCGACATGCGTCGCGTCGGCCGCGAAGCGCCTGACGCGGAGCGCATCGAACCCAAGCCCCGGCGGCAGCGCGACCAACAGCGCCGCCATGACCGCCGATCGCGCTTCGACGCGCCGCCAGGCCGAATGGACGGGAACCGCGCTCGAGCGGCTGACGCACCGCCAGCCGCGCAGCGGGTTCTCTGATCCGAAATGATGGACATTCGCGGCGGCGTCTCCCGCGAACAGCAGCACCGCGCGCTCGTCGCCCAGCATCATGTCGATTCGGTCGTCCGTCCAGTTCGCGATCTCGACACCGGTCGCCAGATTCCAGACCGCGTCGATCCCGCCCTCACGGCGCGTCTCGATTGCATCGTGGACGAGCAGCGCGGCGGGCTCGCCGAAATGGCTGATCGAGCGTCTCCAGCGCGTCTCGTCCAAGGTCTCGACCTCGACCGCGACATGGCTTCGCCGCGCGCCGAACCTGCGGTGGAGCAATGCGCTCGGCGTTTCGCGCCTGTAGGAAGCGCCCTCGACGATCACGCAATTGTGCGCGGGCTGTGAGCGGCAGAAGCGGCGGAAGGCTCCGCCCCGATATCCGTAGGTTCCGCCATCCTCGAGCCAGCGCCGGCCGCCGGCGTAGAAGGTAAGCGCGCCCGCGTCGTCATGCGCGTGGGGGCGCGCCGCGAACCCGCGCCCGAAACGCAAGGTCGCGAAGGAGCGCGCGCCGTCCGCGCCGATCCGCCGCGAGAAGGCGTAACCGTCATCGTAGACCGCGAGCCGGCCTTGAGGGCCTTCACCGACGCGCGCGCGGTCGAGACGCCCGGGGACGGGCGCGAGCAGGCGCGCGGTTTCTTCCGCTCCGAACCTCGCGCGTAGCCCCGCGGCGACGGTGTTGCGCTGGAACATCGTATCGCCGATCGGGACGAAGCGGCCGTCGTCGGCGATCAGGTCCTGGAGGAAGGCGCGGCCGTCGGGAATCCCCGCGAGCGGCGCGCCGCCATGCGCCTCGATCAGCGCGTTGCGCCGGAGCGTGTCGCGCCACCAGGTCATGTTGAGCACATGATAGGCCGCCGATCCCTCGAGCGTGACGCCCTGATCGTCGAAGAATTGCGCGCGGAGCGCCGCGAGCCGCTGCTGCGCGATCGCGACGGCGTTGCGCCGATCGAGCAGCAGCCCGACGCTGGCGAGGGCGTTGCAGTGGTGGAGCGCATGATTGCCGCGCCCGCCGTAGCCGCACGGATCGAGCAGGCCATCGAGGTGTGTGTCGAGCGCGGTGATGAGCCAGGGCTCGCGCCCGACGGCGGAGGCGAAGGCGATGAGCACCATCGTCCGCCAGGCGCTCGCCATGTCCGCCCAGGCGAAGCCATAGGTCGGGTGGGGCGAGCGCTCCGCGGGCGGCGTGCCGAACTCGGCGAGCTGCCGCGCCAGCAGCGCGCGCTCGGTGTCGATCAGCGAAGCGTCGCCGGTCGCGAGCCAGCGCCGCCGCAGCGGATCGAGCCAGGCGAGGCTGTGGAAGATGAATTGCCAATGCCCGAGGTTGCCGCGCGACACGCCCGGCGGATCGGCCGATTGGTCGAGCGGCACGGCATGCCCCCGGATCAGCGCG
>JACMKH010000006.1 GCA_014380205.1 Sphingomonadaceae bacterium | reverse complement strand
CGTGATCGGTGCCGCCGGTGCCGTTGACCGCGACGGTGCGGCCGAACTCGGTGGTGATGAAGACGAGCGTCCGCGACCAGTTGGCGCCGAGGCCCGTCTTGAGACCGGCGAGGAAGCCGTCGAACTCGTCGAACTTGTGGTCGAGCCGACCTTCCTGGCCCTGGTGGGTGTCCCAGCCGTCGCTTTCGACCATCGCGATGCGCGCGCCCTCGGGCGCGTTGAGGAACTGCGCGACGAGCTGCGCGAGCCGCGCACCCTCGCCACGGCCGCCCTGATTGTCACCGAAACCGCCCGCGATCTCGACCGATTCGAGCGCCTCCTGCCATAGCGGGCGGAGCCGCGCGTCGGGCGCGTAGAGCTGGGTGACGCGCGCGAGGAGGTCCTCGTCGGGCACCTGGCGGCGCGACACGCCGTAGGAACCAACCTCGGCCGATCCGCGCAGTGCCAGCGGGATCGTCTCGCTCAACGCAATCGCGGGCTCGCCGCCGAGCAACTGGACGAAGCGGTTGAGCCACCCGTCGTCGCGCTCGTAAGGCACGTCGCCTCCGATCTCGAGGCAGTTCTGCCCGTCGAAATGCGAACGGCCCCGGTAAGGCGTCGCGACCGCGTGCGCGATCAGCGCCTCGCGGGCGTCGTAGAGCTGGGCGAGCTGCGGCAGCTTGGGGTGGAGCCCGAAGGTCGAATCGAGCCGATGCACGCCTTCGGTCACCGCGATCTGGCCGCGCGCGCGGGCATATCCCGGATCGCCGATCGCGGGCACGGCGTGGAGCCCGTCCATCGCGCCGCGCAGCAGCACGAACACCAGCCGCTGGTCGGTCGGCGCCTGCGCGAACAGCGCACGTGGCGAGCAGCCCGCGATGAGCAGCGCCGCGCCGCTCGCGCCCAGCCTGAGAATATCGCGTCGCGTGGTGAACATCGCCTATCTCCTCAGGAACTCGGGGGCCACGAGCAGCATGGTCAGCCCCTGCGCGGGCGAATCGGCGCGGCTCAGCTGGGTGCGCGTCGCATCGCCCAGCACGCCGGGCAACACCTGCTCCCCCAGCCGCACCGGCTGGGTCTGGTCGGGGATACGCCTCACAATCTCCTGCGCCATCTCGACGCGCCGCATCAGCGCGTCGGGAGCCGCCCAATCCGAGGCCGTATCGCCGAAGCCGGCAGGCGATTCGGGCTTCCATATCGGCTGACCGAGCTGGTCGAGTATCTGCCGCGTCCGCCCAAGCTCGAGCTCGGGCCCCGCCGCGCGCCACGCCGAGACCAGCCAGTCCCATGGCGTCTTGAACTTGGCGAACGGCTCGCGCCACGCCTCGGGCGAGTCGATCAGCGCGCGATAGGTGGTCGGCAGGTCGCCGTCGCTGTCGAGGAAGGCGCGCTCGATCCGCGCGACCGCAGCAGGAGGCGGGATGTCGGCGATGAAATGGCGCGCGAGCTTGGTCGCGATGTGGCGCGCGGTCTCGGGCCGCGCGGCGACGAAATCGAGCATCGCCGCGGCCTGCTGCTCGCCCGAGTCGGGAAAGCTGCGGCCGAGCAGCGTGCGCGCGCCCGGTTCGTGCATTCTCTCGACATAGGCCGCCTCGCCAGGGTCGGCGTCGCGGCGGCCCGGGCCCCTGCCGCCGACGGTTCTGCCGGTCAGAGCGCGAGCCAGCTCGCGAACGTCCTCCTCCGTGTACCCCGATCGGACGCCAAGGGTGTGAAGCTCGAGGATCTCGCGCGCCAGATTCTCGTTGAGCCCGCGCCGCCGCTCGCCCTCGGCGCCCCGCCCGCCCGCGCGGCTGTTGGGGCCGATCGAAACGTTCTGATTGAGATAGACCAGCATCGCCGGGTGATTCTCCACCGCCGCGAGCATATCGCCGAACTTACCCAGGACATGCGGGCGGATCGCATCGAATTCATACGCGCCGGCATGCGCGCGCATCACCACCGTGTCGCCCGAGATCGCGAAATGGTTCGACCAGAAGTGGACCAGCCGCTCGACGAAGGGCGTGTCAGTGGCGATCGCCTCCTCGAGCCGCGCCTGGGCGGTCGAGCGTGCGAGCCGGGTGGGCAGCGTGCGCAGGTCGTCGCCGCCTTCGCGACCGCCGCGCTCGCGCGCCTCCATCCGCTCGTCG
>JACMKH010000461.1 GCA_014380205.1 Sphingomonadaceae bacterium | reverse complement strand
GCGGCGGACGCCGGCGCGCCCGAATTCGCGCCGCTCTACGCCGACTCGCTGCCGCTCGCCGACAAGATCCGCACGATCGCCGAGAAGATCTACCGCGCGGGCGAGGTGGTGATCCCCGCCGGGGTGCGCGCGCAGCTCGACGAATGGGAGAAGGCCGGGCACCGCCGGCTCCCCGTCTGCATGGCCAAGACCCAGTACAGCTTCTCGACCGATCCCAAGGCGCTGGGCGCGCCCGAGGGGCACGAGGTTATGGTCCGCGAGGTGCGGCTCGCGGCGGGCGCGGGGTTCGTGGTCGCGATCTGCGGGGACATCATGACGATGCCCGGGCTACCGAAGACACCGTCGGCGGAGGCAATTTATCTGGATGAAAACGGCATGATCGAGGGGCTGTTCTGATCGGATAGCGCGGCGATCACGAATTCATGCGCGCTTTTGGCCAAACTGTGATAGAAGACCGCATCGCGCGAGAATTGCCCGCAAGCCTCCCGTGACAGAGAGACCCTAGCGCTCCCGCTTGCAGTGCCGGGCCAGGTCATGAAAAACCTCAACTATTTCTATCAGCGCGAGCTGGTTTCGCTCTCCAATGCCCGAAACGCGCATTGCGCGCCGAGCCATCGCGCGCACCTCGGCCTCGCCGCCGGCTACGCCGCGAAGATCGCCGCGCTTCGGGAAATCGCGGGCGCGATCGCCATGCGGACGCATCAGCCGCGCCACGATCGCGGGCGCGTTCGGACCGAGCCGCTCACGCCGCTGCCCGTTCGCACCGCGCTTTTCCCGGCGTCCGCCATCGCATAGCCCGGTCACCAAAGGAATTCGCATGTATCCTTCCTCCGAACTGTGCCGCGCGCAGCAAGCCCTCCAGCTCGATCGCGCGGCGGCATCCGACCTTGCGAATATCCGCGACGTCGCCGTCGGCGCCGCGGCGGCCTGGGCCCGCGAGGCGGTCTCCGCCGAGAAGCGCGAGAAGCGCAGGGCGCTGTGCGGCGAGCATCGCGCGACGGACGCGCTCGCGAAAGAGCAGACCGAACGCGCGATCAGCGAGAATCCGGATCGGGGCTTCGCGCTGGCCTGAACCGGCCCGAGCGCGACTCGCTAGGCCGCCTTCAACCGCTTCGCCTTCTCAAGCTTCTTGAGCACCATGTCGCGCTTGAGGCGCGAGAGGTGGTCGATGAACAATATGCCTTCGAGATGGTCCATCTCGTGCTGGAGGCAGGTCGCCAGGAGGCCGTCGATGCGCTGCTCATGCGCTTCGCCCTTCTCGTCGATCCAGCGCGCGACGATCCAGTCGGCGCGGGCGATGTCGGCATATTGGTCGGGCACCGAGAGGCAGCCCTCCTGATAGGTGCGCAGCTCCTCCGACGCCTCGACGATCTCGGGATTGATGAACACACGCGGATCGCGCACCCCCTCGCCGCCCTCCTCCTCGGGCTCCTGGAGGTCGATCACGAGCAGCCGTTTGGGCGCGCCGACCTGGATCGCGGCGAGGCCGATGCCGGGGGCGGCGTACATCGTTTCGAACATGTCGGCGATGAGCTTGCGCAAGTCGTCGTCGACCGATTCGACGGGCTTGGAGATGACGCGCAGGCGCGGGTCCGGGGCCTCGATGATGGGGAGGAGGGGCATGGGCGGGAGCTATGGTCGAGGGAGTCTTCCGTCAAGTTGGCGGCGCTCGAACAGCATAGTTCGCTTGTTGTTGAACGGGGGAAGACAGACGTCTCCGAACCAGTCAGTGTCGAAGCCTGGAAGCTTTTCCAACTCCTTGAGGATCCCCTGCCAATCGGACCGCTCCTCGTGCACCGTGAGAGTCAGCACCTTCCCCTCTCGCGCGACCTCAACATCAAAGCACACGAGATCGGTCGCTATCTCATCTTTCAGATACGCGACGACACGCTGCACTTCATCCGCTTTGAACGGCACGGTCAGCTCACCGGTCTCCTCGCCCTGAGCGCCTGAGCCAAGGTCCCTTCGTCGAGATAATCGAGCTCGCCGCCCACCGGCAGCCCATGCGCGAGCTGGGTGAGGCGGATCGGATAGCTTTCGAGCCGCTCCGCGAGATAATGCGCCGTCGTCTGGCCCTCCAAGGTCGCGTTCATCGCGAGGACGACCTCGTCGATGCCGCCTTGGGCGACGCGGCCGACGAGCTGGTCGATGGTGAGGTCCTCGGGGCGCACGCCTTCGAGCGCCGAGAGCCGGCCGCCGAGGACGTGGAAGCGACCGGGGAAGAGGCGTGAGCGGTCGAGCGCCCAAAGGTCGGCGACCTCCTCGACGATGCACAATGCGCGCGCGTCGCGGCGCGGATCGGCGCAGATGCCGCAGGGATCGACGGTGTCGACATTGCCGCAGATGTGGCAGATGGCGAGGCGCTCGTTGACGCTCTCGAGCGCGCGGAGCAGCGGCGCGAGCGTGGTCTCGCGCTTCTTGAGCAGGTGGAGCACCGCGCGGCGCGCCGAGCGTGGGCCGAGGCCGGGGAGGCGCGCGAGCGCCTGGGTGAGCGCTTCGATCTCGGAGGAGGCCATGGGCGCGACATAGCGGGAACGGTGGTCTTGTCACCCCGCCCTCCTCCGTCATTCCCGCTTTCGCGGGAATGACGGGGTTGCCGTCGGGTGTTTTGCATCCGACACAACACACATGCGCATCGTCTTCATGGGAACCCCCGCCTTCGCCGTGCCGACGCTCGAGGCGCTGGCCGCGGCGGGGCATGAGGTGGTCGCGGCTCACCGGGTGCGACGCGCGAATTCAACCCGGATTCGTACGATACCGTTTCCTGAAATTTCGAGCGTCAGACATCCGTCG
>JACMKH010000460.1 GCA_014380205.1 Sphingomonadaceae bacterium | reverse complement strand
TCGACCCACGCTCGGCCGTCGAGCACGAGTCCACCGGCGGACTGGTCGGGCTGCGCCGCGCGCTGTCCGTGTCTCCGGCCGAGGTCGTCACCGAGGTCACCGAGTCGGGCCTGCGCGGGCGCGGCGGGGCGGGCTTCCCGGCGGGGATCAAGTGGGAGACCGTCCGCAACGCCCCCGCCCCACGCAAATACATCGTGTGCAACGCCGACGAGGGCGACAGCGGAACCTTCGCGGATCGTATGCTCATGGAGGGCGACCCCTTCTGCCCGATCGAGGGCATGGCGATCGCTGGTATCGCGACCGGCGCTACCTACGGCTATGTCTACATCCGCTCCGAATATCCACACGCGATCCGCAAGATGGCGGCCGCGATCGGGCTCGCGCGCGATGCGGGCTGGCTCGGCGAGCGGATCGGCGGGTCCGAGCACGCATTCGACATGGAGGTCCGTGTCGGCGCGGGGGCCTATGTCTGCGGCGAGGAGACCTCGCTGCTCAACAGCCTTGAGGGCAAGCGCGGCGAGGTGCGCTTCAAGCCGCCGCTCCCCGCGATCGAGGGGCTGTTCGGCATGCCGACGGTGGTCAACAATGTGCTGACCCTCGCCGCGGTCCCCTGGATCATGGCCAACGGCCCCCAGGCCTATGCCGATTTCGGCATGGGCCGCTCGCGCGGGACGATGCCCATCCAGATCGCGGGCAACGTCAAATACGGCGGGCTCTACGAGACCGCCTTCGGGCTCACGCTCGGCGAGATCGTCAACCAGATCGGCGGCGGGACCGCGAGCGGCCGCCCGGTGCGCGCGGTCCAGGTCGGCGGCCCGCTCGGCGCCTATTTCCCGCTCGCGCTGTTCGACACGCAGTTCGACTACGAGGCCTTTGCCGAGCGTGACGGCCTCATCGGGCATGGCGGCGTCGTGGTGTTTGACGATACGGTCGACATGCTAGAGCAGGCGCGCTTCGCGATGGAATTCTGCGCGGCCGAGAGTTGCGGAAAATGCACGCCATGCCGGATCGGCGCGGTGCGCGGACGCGAGATTTTCGAGCGCATCCGTGCGGGCGGGCGCGCGGGGCCGGACGCCGCCGAGGCGCTGCCTCAGCTTCACAACACGCGCGGCGGGCGGCGATCCGTTGCCGACGAGATCGCGCTGGTCCGCGACCTGTGCGAGACGATGAGATGGGGCTCGCTGTGCGCGCTTGGCGGCTTCACCCCCTATCCCGTGCTTAGCGCGCTCGATCATTTTCCCGAGGATTTCGAGCGCATTTCAGCGGAAAGCGAAGCCGTGGAGTGAGGATCCTCGGCGCGATCCTCGCGGGCGGCCGCGCGACGCGCTTCGGTAGCGACAAGGCGCTGGCGATGCTCGAGGGGCGGCCCCTAATCGCGCATGTCGCCGACGCGCTCGCGGCCCAGGCCGATGCGGTGGTCGTCTGCGGCCGCGAATGGGGCGCCCTCCCCTCGCTCCCCGATCGCCCCGCGCCGGGCATGGGTCCGCTCGGCGGCCTTTGCGCCGCGTTGCGGCACGCTGCGGGCGAGGGTTACGATGCCGTTCTCAGCGCTGGCTGCGACACGTTGCCGATTCCGAAGGACCTGATCGATCGCCTAATTCCCGCTCCCGCCTGCATAGCATCGCAACCCACGATCGGCCTTTGGCCCGCCTCGCTCGCCCCGCTGCTCGACGAGCATCTCGCCACCACCACCGACCTCTCGCTCCGCGGCTGGGCTCGCCTTTGCGGCGCGATCGGCGTAGAATGCGGCGCGACACCGACGAACCTGAACACCCCCGCCGATCTCGCGCGTTACGCCCGCGCGACGGCGGGATAGGAGACAGCGCATGGCCTTCCTGAGCCAGGAAGATTTCGGCACCCCCGCGAGCCCCGCCGAGGAGATGGTGACGCTGGTGATCGATGGCCGCGCGGTCGCGGTTCCCGCGGGCACGAGCGTGATGCGCGCCGCCACGCAGATCGGCGCGCAAATCCCCAAGCTCTGCGCGACCGACAACATGGCCGCGTTCGGATCGTGCCGATTGTGCCTCGTCGAGATCGAGGGGGCGAAGGGCACGCCCGCCTCGTGCACCACGCCCGTCGCCGAGGGGATGATCGTGCACACCCAGACGCCGCGGCTCGAGCAGCTCCGCCGCGGCGTGATGGAACTCTACATCTCGGACCATCCGCTCGATTGCCTGACCTGCTCGGCCAATGGCGACTGCGAGCTCCAGGACCAGGCCGGCGCGGTGGGCCTGCGCGACGTCCGCTACGGCTATGCCGGCGAGCATCACCTCGGTCTGCCGATGGATGTCTCAAACCCCTATTTCGATTTCGATCCCTCCAAATGCATTGTCTGCTCACGCTGCGTGCGCGCGTGCGACGAGGTCCAGGGCACCTTCGCGCTGACCATCGACGGGCGCGGCTTCGCCTCGAAGGTCTCGGCGGGGCTGCCCTCGGACGATTTCATGTCGTCCGAATGCGTCTCGTGCGGCGCATGCGTGCAGGCGTGCCCGACCGCGACGCTCCAGGAAAAGGCGGTGCGCGAGATCGGTGTCCCCGAGCGCGCCGTCGTCACCACCTGCGCCTATTGCGGGGTCGGCTGCACCTTCCGCGCCGAGATGCGCGGTGAGCAGCTCGTCCGCATGGTCCCCTGGAAGGACGGCAAGGCCAACCGCGGCCACAGCTGCGTCAAGGGCCGCTTCGCCTGGGGCTATGCTCATCACAAGGAGCGCATCCTCAATCCGATGATTCGCGAGTCTATCGACCAGCCGTGGCGCGAGGTCTCGTGGGAGGAGGCGCTGGGTCACGCGGCCTCGGAGCTCAAGCGCATCCAGGCCAAATACGGCCAGCGCTCGATCGGCGGGATCACCTCGTCGCGCTGCACCAACGAGGAGACCTTCCTCGTCCAGAAGCTCGTCCGCCAGGGCTTCGGCAACAACAATGTCGATACCTGCGCGCGCGTCTGCCACTCGCCGACAGGCTACGGGCTCAAGACGACCTTCGGGACGAGCGCGGGAACGCAGGATTTCGACAGCGTCGATTTCTGCGACGTGATGATGGTGATTGGCGCCAACCCGACCGACGGCCATCCCGTGTTCGCGAGCCGGATGAAGCAGCGATTGCGCGCGGGCGCGAAGCTCATCGTGATCGATCCGCGGCGGATCGACATGGTGCGCTCGCCGCACATCGAGGCCGCGCACCACCTGCCGCTCAGGCCCGGCACCAATGTCGCGGTGCTCACCGCGCTCGCGCATGTCGTCGTCACCGAGGGGCTCGCCGACGAGGATTTCATTCGCACGCGCTGCGATTGGGACGAATATCAGGACTGGGCGGCGTTCGTCTCCGACGAGCGCCACAGCCCCGAGTTCCTCGCACCCGTGACGGGTGTTGATCCCGCGGAGCTGCGCGCCGCCGCGCGGCTCTACGCGACCGGTGGCAATGCCGCGATCTATTATGGCCTCGGCGTCACCGAGCATTCGCAGGGCTCCTCCACCGTGATGGCGATCGCCAATCTCGCGATGGCGACGGGCAACATCGGCCGCGAAGGCGTCGGCGTGAACCCCTTGCGCGGCCAGAACAACGTCCAGGGCGCGTGCGACATGGGGAGCTTCCCGCACGAGCTTTCGGGCTATCGCCACATCTCCGACGCCGAGACGCGCGCGCTGTTCGAGGCCGATTGGGGCGTGCCGCTCGACGCCGAGCCGGGCCTGCGCATCCCCAACATGCTCGATGCCGCGGTCGATGGCGTATTCAAGGCGATCTACATCCAGGGCGAGGACATCCTCCAGTCCGATCCGAACACCGCGCACGTCTCGGCCGGGCTCGAGGCGATGGACTGCGTGATCGTCCACGATCTCTTCCTCAACGAGACCGCCAACTACGCGCACGTCTTCCTCCCCGGATCGACCTTCCTAGAGAAGGACGGCACCTTCACCAACGCCGAGCGCCGCATCCAGCTCGTGCGAAAAGTGATGACGCCGCTCAATGGCTATGAGGACTGGGAGGTGACGCAGGAGCTCGCGCGCGCGCTCGGGCTCGACTGGAATTATGCGCACCCGTCCGAGATCATGGACGAGGTCGCGCGGCTCACGCCGACCTTCGCCAACGTCTCCTTCGAGAAGCTCGACGCGCTGGGATCGATGCAATGGCCGGCGACCGCCGCGACCCCCGAGGGTACGCCCGTGATGCATATGGAGGGGTTCGTGCGCGGCAAGGGCAAGTTCGTCGTCACCGATTATGTTCCGACCGACGAGAAGACCGGCCCGCGCTTCCCGCTACTGCTCACCACGGGCCGCATTCTCTCGCATTACAATGTCGGCGCGCAGACACGGCGCACCGCGAACACCGCCTGGCACCCCGAGGACCGGCTCGAGATCCACCCGCTCGACGCCGAGAACCGCGGGCTCAAGGACGGCGACTGGACGCGGCTCGCGCGCCGCGCGGGCGAGACCACCTTGCGCTGCCTCGTCACCGAGCGCGTGGCGCCAGGCGTGGTCTACACCACCTTCCACCACCCCGCGACGCAGGCCAATGTCGTTACCACCGACTATTCGGACTGGGCGACCAACTGCCCCGAATACAAGGTCACCGCTGTCCAGGTCACGCCCTCGAACGGCCCGACCGGCTGGCAGGAGGGCTATGAGGCATTGAGCGAGCGCTCGCGGCGGATCGAGGCGGTGGCGGCGGAGTGAACTCGCTCGAGCGCCTCGTCTACATGGCCAACCAGATCGCGCGCGAGTTCGCGACGCGGGGTGAAGAGGCGGCCGCGCTCGCCACCGCCGACCATATCGACCATTTCTGGGACCCGCGCATGAAGGCGATGATCTTCGAGCGGCTCGAGGCGCCCGATCACGGCCTTTCGCCGATCGCTGCGCGCGCGCTCACCGGCCTGCGCGACCAGGGCGCGCCGCCCTCGCAGACGCGCGCGACCGAGTTCAACGCGGTCGACGAGACCGGCGGATCGGACGCGGGCTAGCTCGGCGTTGCATCCCAGTCCCGCTCGCCTGATAAGCGCTGGAGCAAAAAGGGGCGGGCATGAACGAGCGCGTGGAACAGAGCCATTTCGTGCGGCGGTGCTTCGTCGTGCTCGCGTTCGTCGCGCTAGCGGCGGTGGTCTACGCGCTCGGCCAGCTCTTGCTGATGATCTTCTCGGCGGTGGTGCTCGCGGTGATCCTGCGCGCGATCGCGCGGATCTACATGCGCTTCAACCTGCCCGAGGGCGTGTCGGTCGCGCTGTCGGTGATCACCTTGCTGGCGATCATCGGCGGGCTTGGCTGGATTTTCGGCGGGCTGATGGCCGCGCAGTTCACCGCGCTGATCGAGCGCATCCCCGCGGCGATCGACGCGACCCAGCGCCAGCTCGATGCCTGGGGGATCGACTATGACGTGAGGCAGGCGAGCCGCGATATCGGCGCCCAGCTTTCAGGGCTCTCGTCGCGCGCCGGGGCGTTCGCCGCGTCGGCCGGGGGCGTCGCGACCAACGTCATCCTCGTGCTCGCGGGGGCGGTGTTCTTCGCCGCGCAGCCCGCGCTCTACCGCGACGGTGTGATGCGGCTCGTGCCGGCGAGCAAGGAGTCGGTCGCGCAGGCGGCGTTCGAGGACAGCGCGCGCGCGCTCGGGCTGTGGCTCCAGGCGCAAATCCTCTCGTCGCTCGTCGTCGGGGTGATGACCTATGTCGGGCTGACGATCCTCGGCGTGCCCTCCGCCGCCGCGCTCGGGCTGATCGCGGCGATGCTCGATTTCATCCCCTTCATCGGCCCGGTGATCGCGGGCATTCCCGCGGTGCTGATCGCGTTCAGCGTGAGCCCGACGCTGGCGATGTGGACGGCGGTGCTCTACCTCGGCATCCAGCAGGTCCAGGGCAATGTCCTCCAGCCGCTGATCCAGAAGCGCTCGGTCGACCTCTCGCCCGCGGTGCTGCTGTTCGCGGTGGTCGCCGCGGGCACGCTGTTCGGGATCATCGGCGTGATCCTCTCGGCGCCGCTCACCGTGGTCGGCTTCGTGCTCGTCCAACGGCTCTATATCGAGCAGGTGCTCGGCAAGGAGCCCAAGCGGCCGGGTCCGCCGGCGAAGGTGGAGACGGCAGATACCACTCCCGCTCCCGCTGAGCCTGTGGAAGCGCCGGCGCTAAACCCTTCGACAGGCTCAGGGTGAGCGGGTTGGGGGACCGGCCGATGGTTCCGCCAGCAGCACCGCATCGGTGCGCGCCAAAACGATCACCCGCAGCCCCGCCTCGCGCGCCCGCTCGAGCGCTAGGCTTGTCGGCGCGGAGATGGTGACGAGCGTGGGGCAGCCGGCGAGCGCGGCCTTTTCGACGAGCTCGTAGGAGCAGCGCGCCGAGAGCAGGGCGAATCCGCCGTCCCAGCCGAGACCGGCGCGGAGCATTGCGCCGATCAGCTTGTCGAAGGCGTTGTGGCGGCCGACGTCCTCGCGCGCGAGCCGGATCGCGCCCGCCGAATCGCACAGCGCCGCCGCGTGGACCGCGCCGGTCGCGGCGTTGAGCGGCTGGTGCGCGCGAATCGCCTCGAGCGCGGCGAAGATCGCGGCGTCGGCCGGCGAATCGGACTCGGGCAGGCGCGGCAACGCGCGCATCGCCTGCTCGAGATTTTCGATCCCGCACAGGCCGCAGCTCGATTCGGACGTGCGATGGCGGACGCGCCCGATCACCACCTCGGCGCCCTCGGGGGCGAGCGTGATGCGCAGCATGACGCCGTCCATCGCCTCGAAGGCCGCGACGTCGATCACCTCGTCGGCGTTCTCGATGAGCCGCTCCGATCGGAGGAAGCCATAGGCGAAATCGGTGAGCTCGACCGGCGTCGCCATCATCACGGCATAGCCTATCCCGTTGATCTCGACCGCTATCGGCCGCTCGATTGGGACGATGCGGTCGATCTCCTGGCGCGCGCCATCGGCGGCGATGCGGATGAAGCGGGACCGCGCCGAGCCCGCCATCAGCCCACGAGCGCGGCCGCACCGTAGCCGCGCTCGATCGTGCGGCGCGAGACGCGCTCGGGCCGCAGCGCCTCGACCATCGCGTCGAGCGCCGCGTCGACGTCGTGGCGTCGTCCGCACAGGAAGAAGTCGAGCGCGGCGTAGCCGTGCTCGGGCCAGCTATGGATCGAGATATGCGATTCGGCGAGCAACGCGACGCCGGTGATGCCCTTGCCGGGGCCAAAGCCGTGGAGACGGAGGTCGAGCAGTGTGGCGTCGGCGGCGGCCGCGGCGGCGCGGAGCGCGCGCTCGATGAGGGTGACGTCGTCGAGTCCCGTACAGCCGTGGAGATCCGCGAGCAGGTGGCGGCCGTCATAGGGGGGCGCGGGCTCAGCCGTCATAGCGCCGCCATTCGTCGGCGAAGGTGCGGACCAGCGCCTGGTTGTCGAGCCGGTTGGGGGGAACCGCGCGGCGCGCCATGTCGGGGGGGAAGTCGAACAGGCCGGGCTCGGTGGCGGCGGTGACGAAGCGGCCGCCCGGGAGAATGGCGGCGCGGCCGGCGATATCGCCGTGGGCGGCAAGGGTGAAGCCCCAGTCGCCGAAGCTCGGGACATAGGCGTGGTAGGGCCGCGTCGTCAGCCCGGCCTCCTCGAGCGTGGCCGACACCGTCCAGAACGCGTTGGGAGCGACGAAGGGGGACCCGCTCTGGATCGAGGCGATGCCGCCCGGCGCGAGGATGCGCGACAGCGAACGGTAGAAGGTCGTCGAGTAGAGCTTGCCGAGCGAGAGGTTGGTCGGATCGGGGAAGTCGACGATGATCACGTCGTAGCGCCCCTCGGCCTCGCGCACCCAGCGGAAGCCGTCGGCGTTGATCACCGTCATCCGCGCGTCGCTTAGCGCCCCGCCGTTGAGACGCGCGAGCAGTGGCGTCTCGGCGAACATCTCTGTCATCGCGGGATCGAGATCGACGAGCGTGACGCGCTCGACGCCGGGATGGCGGAGCACCTCGCGCGCGGCGAGCCCATCGCCGCCGCCGAGGATGAGGACGTTGGCGGGGCTCGCGACACGGCCCATCGCGGGGAGCACGAGCGCCTCGTGGTAGCGGTATTCGTCGATCGACGAGAATTGGAGGTTGCCGTTGAGGAACAGGCTGACATTGTCGCCGCGCCGCGTGAGGACGATGCGCTGATAGGGCGTCGAGACGGCATGGATGATCGGCTCCTCGATGCTCGCGGTCTCGGCCCAGCGCTGGAAGCGTTCGGAACCGATGAATCCCATGAGCAGCGAGAGCGCGACCGCGATCCCGGCGATGCCCTCGGCGGCGAGCCGTCGCCGCTCTGGCATGATCCAAACAAGCGCGAGCGCGACGCCGACATTGGCGAGACCGAACAGGAAGCCCGTGCGTATCATCCCGATATAAGGCATCAAAATCAGCGGGAAGAGCAGCGAGGCCGCGAGCGCGCCGACATAATCGAAGGTCAGCACGGTCGAGACGGTGTCGCGCAGCGCGAAATCGCCGCGCAGGATGCGCACGAGCAACGGGATTTCGAGCCCGACGAGAAAACCGATGGCAAAGACCAGCGCGTAGAGCGCGATGCGGAACTCGTCGACCATCGGGAACAGCAGAAACAGCGCCGCCGCGGTCCAGCCGCCGATCGCAGCGACGAGGATCTCGACGCGGACGAAGAGGCGGAGCTCGTCGCGCCTGACATAGCGCGAGCACCAGCTGCCGATCCCCATCGCGAACAGATACGCGCCGATCACGGTCGAGAACTGGGTGACGCTGTCGCCGAGCAGATAGCTGGCGATGGTCGAGGCGAGCAGCTCGTAGACGAGCCCGCAGGTCGCCGCGACGAACACCGAGGCGATCAGCGCGAAGGCGAGTGTGCGCTGCCTGCCCACGCGCAGGCTTTCGGGATGGATGCTAGCCATGCACCGAGGCGGCGATGATGATCGCAAGCCCGATCGCGATCGAGCCCGCGAAGATCGCGACCGCGACATTCTGCTTGGCGTTGATCTCCTCCCATAGCTTGCCGGGGGTGAGCAGATCGAGCACGACGAAGGCGATGATCAGCACGACGATGCCGACGCCCGCGTAGAGCAAGGTGTTGAACAGCACTTCGCTGGTGGTGAGTTCCATGTCTCTTTCTCCCTATTTGTGTCTTGGCCCGCCGCGGTTGATGAACACGCCGCCCGGGCCGCGCGCGCCCGC
>JACMKH010000459.1 GCA_014380205.1 Sphingomonadaceae bacterium | reverse complement strand
CCGGTCTCGGCGGGAGGGGACGCGTGCGGCATCGTGGTGTGCGGGCTCGACCGCGAGGGGATGGCCTGGGTGCTCGCCGATCACAGCGTCTCGGGGCTGCGGCCGGAGGGCTGGGCGCGCCGGGTCGCGGCGGCGACGGCCGAATGGGAGGCGAGCCTCGTCGTGGCGGAGAAGAACCAGGGCGGCGAGATGATCGAGAGCGTGCTGAGGGGCGTCGAGGCGTCGCTGCCCGTGCGGCTGGTCTCGGCGACCAGGAGCAAGGCCGAGCGGGCGATACCCGTGGCGCTGCGATTCGAGACCGGGCGGGCGCGGCTCGGCGGCGACCTCGCCGCGCTCGAGGAGGAGCTGCGCGGGTTTACCCATGCGGGCTATCGGGGCGCGGGCTCGCCCGACCGCGCCGATGCGATGGTCTGGGCGATGAGCGAGCTGATCGCGCCGCATCCGGAACCGAGGGTGCGGGCCTTTCCCTGGACCAAGGCGCTCGACGTTCAGCGGCTTGCGCCCTAAGAAGGCGGGAGCGCGGGCGACTCTCGTCCGTCCCAGGATCGAGCCGGAGCGGGGCCATGGACAGCGGGACAATACTCCCCGACGGCAGCGAATACGGGCTCAAAGGCCATGCGGTGGATCGCGGTATCCGCCGGCGGGTCGGGCTCGCGCCCGAGGCGGGCGAGATCGACTTCGACGCGCCCTACAACCGGATCGCGACCGAGGAGGCGTGGACCTTCCCCGAGCTCGTCAAGGCGCAACTCGATTTTCTCGACAGCGGCGACGCGGGCGACGATCCGGCGCTCGACATGGCCGGAATGTTCGCGGCGCAGTCCGAGCTTCAGGCGATGCTTCAGGACATCGGCGAGCAGCGCGTCGCCCACATGGACGAATTCGGCATCGATCGCGCGTTGCTGCTGCTCACCGCACCGGGCGTCCAGGTCGTCCGCCCCGGCGAGGGAACGCCGCTCGCGCGCGAATCGAACGACCGAGTCGCCGACGCTTGCCGCAAATATCCCGACCGTTTCTCGGGGCTCGCCGCGTTCGATCCGCGCGATGTGCAAGGCTCGGTCGCCGAGATCGAGCGCGGAATGACCGAGCTCGGCCTCAACGGCGCGGTGCTCAACTCGCACTTCCAGGGCCATTATCTCGACGAGCCCGAGTATGAGCCGATCCTCGAGGCGCTCGAGGCGCACGACGCCGCGCTCTACATCCACCCCACCGCGCCGATGAACCGCAAGCCCTATCAGGAGCGCGGTTTCTTCGGCGCGCTCGGCGGGTTTCCCCACGATGTGTGGGTGCACACCATGGGGCTGATCTTCTCGGGCGCGTTCGACAAATATCCGGGGCTACGGCTCGTCATCGGCCATATGGGCGAGAGCATGCCGCTCCAGCTCTACCGTTTCGACTGGATGCAGAACAATGCGGACGGCATCCCGGGCCTGCGCGGGGGCCAGCCCGCGGTGACGCTCAAGCACCCCGTATCCTATTATTTCTTCAACAACATCTGGATCACGACCAGCGGTGAGGCGTGGGAGCCCGCGATCAAATTCTGCATCGAGCAGCTCGGCCCCGAGCGCGTGCTCTACGCGATGGACTATCCCTATCAGCAGTCACCCGACGAGGTCGCGGTCTACGACCGGCTGGCGATCAGCGACGAGCGCAAGAAGATGCTGATGCAGACCAACGCGGAGCGGGTGTTCCGGCTTCCGGAAACGCACGGCAAGTGAGCGTTCGCGCGACCCGCGCCGTGACCAGGGCCGGGCTGCGCTGCGGCATCTTCCTGCCGCCCTTCCACCCGCTCGACGAGGATCCGACGCTCTGCCTCGAGCGTGACTTCGCGCTGATCGCGCATCTCGACCGCCTCGGCTACGACGAGGCCTGGATCGGCGAGCATCATTCGGGCGGCTTCGAGATCATCGGCTCGCCCGAGCTGTTCATCGCCGCCGCCGCCGAGCGCACCCAGCGGATCGCGCTCGGCACCGGCGTGATGTCGCTGCCCTATCACCATCCGTTCATGGCCGCGGCGCGGATCGCGCAGCTCGATCATCAGACGCGCGGTCGCGCGATGTTCGGCTTCGGGCCCGGGCTGCTCAACTCGGACGCGCAGATGCTGGGGATCAAGGCCGAGACCCAGCGCGACCGGATGGGCGAGGCGCTCGACGCGATCATCCGCCTGCTTGACGGCGAGACGGTAACGCGGACCAGCGACTGGTTCGAGATGCACGACGCGCGCCTCCAGCTCGGCCCGTACAAGGGCCGCCGCCCGCATCTCGCGACGACGAGCACGGTCACGCCGAACGGCGCGGTGCTCGCCGGGCGGCATGGGCTCGGTATGCTCTGCGTCGCGGCGGCGAGCCGCGAAGGCTATTCGGCGCTCGACACCAACTGGGCGATCGCGTGCGAGACCGCCGAAGCGGCGGGGCAGACGATGGACCGCGCGGGGCTAAGGCTGATGGCGCCCTTCCACATCGCCGAGAGCCGTGAGCAGGCGATCGCGGACCTGCGCTGGGGCTTCGACAAATGGTCGGCCTACGCCCATCAGATCAGTCCGCTCGGCCCCGCCGCGATCGGGCTCGGCCCGGTCGAGGAGATGATCGCGGCGCAATCGGCGGTGATCGGCACGCCCGACGACGCGGTCGCGCAGCTCGAGCGCTATTGGGACAAGACCGGCGGCTTCGGGTCCATCCTGATCCTCGCGCAGAACTGGGCCGATCCGGCGGCGACACTGCGCTCGTTCGATCTGTTCGCGCGCCATGTCATGCCGCGCTTCGCGGGCCGCAATGAGCCCCGCCAGGCGAGCTACGACTGGCTCGGCGCCAATCGCGACGAGTTCAGTGGTGCGATGGCGAACGCAAGCCAGCGCGCGATCGAGGAGCATGCGCGGCGCGAAGCCTCCCGCGCCACCGAGTCCTGAACGCAAGAGTCACCAGGCGCCGCTCTCCATCTTCTCGCGCCGCGCCAGCTCTTGCTCGGTGGGGGTCTCCATTTCGAACGAGCCGGTTTCGAGGGCCCCGTCGGGCTCGTAGGTCGACATCAATACTCCGCCGGGGGTCTGCCGCTGTTCGACCAGCTTGAACGCGCCCGCCGGCGTCCCTTCGCCGAACAGCCGTTTGCCGCCCCCGAGAATGATCGGGGCGACCATCAGCACCAGCCGGTCGAGCAATCCGCGCTCGAGCAATTGCGGGTAGATCGTCGAGCTGCCCTGAATGACCAGGTTCGGGCCATCCCCGGCCTTCAGCGCCGCGAGCGCGTCGATGTCGGCGAGCCGGCGACTGCCCTGCCATTCGAGCCGATCGTCCGAGCGGGTCAGGACGAATTTCTCGATCTTCGCGAAGGTCGCGGCGATCGGCTCATCTTGAGGCATGAAGGGCCAATGCGATGCGAAGATGTCATAGGTCCGCCGGCCGAGCAGCAGATCGAACGGCATCGCGAAGAGCGTGTCGATCTGATGGCCGACCGGCTCCTCGAAAAACGGCGCCATCCAGCCGCCGTGGGCGAAGCCGCCCTGCGTGTCCTCCTGCGGCCCACCCGGCGCCTGGATCACGCCGTCGAGCGAAACGAACGCGCCCCCGATGATCTTGCGTGGCATTGATCCTCTCCTCAGCCCGCCCGCGCCGCCTCGATCGCGGCGATATCGATCTTGCGCATCGTCATCATCGCCTCCATCGCCCGCTTGGCGGCGTCACGATCGGGATCGCTCATTGCGTCCATCAGGACGCGCGGGGTGATCTGCCATGAGTAGCCCCAACGGTCCTTGCACCAGCCGCACGCGCTCTCGGCCCCGCCGTTGGTCGTGATGGCGTCCCAATAGCGGTCGGTCTCCTCCTGATCGTCGGTGAAGACCATGAAGCTCACCGCTTCGTTGGGCTTGAAATTCGGCCCGCCATTGAGGCCGACGAAGGGCCGGCCGAGCACGGTGAAGTCGACGGTCAGTTCGACTCCCTCCTGCCCGCCCGGAAAATCGGACGGCGAGGCGAGCGCCGAGTCGACATGACTGTCCGAGAACACGCTCGCGTAGAATTCGGCGGCTTTGCGCGCCTCGCCATGATCGAACCAAAGGCATGTCGTCATCTTGTTGCTCATGTCATTTCTCCTTGCGGGGGCCGCCCAGATAGAAGCGCGCGCCCTCGGGATCGCGCGCCTCGAACACCCATTCGCCGCCCGGGATCTGGACGGGATCGTGGGCCGGCGCGCCGCCGGCCGAGCTCACGCGGCGGTGCGCCTCGTCGATGTCGGGGACCCGGAAGCAATAGGTCCAGCCGGGCGGGCGATCGCCCGAGCCCTCCATCGCCGCGCCGAAAGTCTCGCCGCCGCTGTTCAGGAACTGATAGTCGCCAGCCTCGCCGCCCATCGGGATCGCGTCGCCCTTCTCCCATCCGAACAGATCCGCGTAGAAATCGAGCGCGGCGTCGAGGTCGCTCGTCGTGAGCTCGTTCCACATCGCGTGACCGTCTCGTTTCGTCGAGAAGGCCTCGCTGCTCGCCTCGCTCGCACCGCGCATGACATAGAACGCCGAGCCCCGCGGATCGGCGACCATCGCGAAGCGGCCGACGCCCGGAATGTCGCGAGGCGGCGCGTGAACCGCGCCTCCGAGACTTTGGAGCTTGGCGACCGCCTCATCCACCTCATCCACGCCGATATAGCCGAGCCACCCCGGCCGCGCGCCGCCCGCGATCATCTCGGACCCGAGCGGGAGCACCCCGCCGACCTGCCCATCGCCGGCCTCGATCATGCGATAGCCGATCTCATCGTGCGCCGGGCCGACCCGCCAGCCGACGACATCGTCGTAGAAGCGCTTCGCCCCCTCGGCGTCGGCCGTCATCAGTTCGTACCAGATGAACTCGCCATGCTTGTTGGGCATCGTCCACTCCCTCTCGCGAGCGGCCACCGCGGCCCTTCGAGGCGGCGGTGGCGCGCCTTGTCCGCTCCTATTCGTCGACGATGGGCTCGAAGCCACCCCAGAACATGCGCTTACCGTCGAACGGCATGTCGCCCTCGGGCTTCATGCGCTCGTCCTCCATGATCTTCGCCCAGGCGGCGTCGCGCGTCGCCTTGTCGGGCCATTCGACGAAGGAAAAGACGACGTTCTCACCCTCTTCGGCCTTCACCGCGCGCCGGTAGTCGGTGACCTTGCCGTCGGGCACATCGTCGCCCCACGCCTCGACCACGCGCGTCGCGCCATATTCGCGAAAGATCGGCGCGGCCTTGGCCGCCATCGCGCGATAGGCCTCCTTCTTCTCGTCCGGGACGGGAAGCACGAAGCCATCGGCATAACCGCCCTTGTCGCCGCCTTCGTCGACGATCGAATCGAACCCCGCCACGATCATCCGCTGGCCGTCGAACGGCATGTTCGCGCCCATCTCCTTCATCCGAGGATCGCTCATCATCTTCTCGTTGGCGGCGTCGCGCGTCGCCTTGTCGGGATATTCGAACCAGGAGAAGACAACGGTCTCGTCGTCCTTGGCCTGCACCGAACCCTTGAAATCTGTGACTTTTCCATCCGGGACATCATCACCCCAGGTCTCGACGAAGCGCGTCACGCCGAATTCCTTGAACATTGGCGCGGCGTCGGCGGCGTGCTTCCGATATTCCTCCTTGTTCGCGGTCGGCACCGCGACGACGAATCCTTCGACATAGGTCATTGCTCTTCTCCTTTCGTGTTGTGGCGGTAGCGCGCGATCGTCAGGCGGGAACCGCTTCTTCGGCGAACGCCGCCATATGGTCGGCGAGCGCCTTCTGGAACGCGGGCCGCGCCTCGCCGCGCGCGACATAGGCGGCGAGATTGGGATGTTCGGCGACGAGATCGGTGTGGCGCAGCTGGCGCAGCACCGCGACCATGATCAGGTCGGCAACGGTGAAATCCCCGTCGAGCCATTCGCTGCCGCCGAGCGCCTTCGACAGATCGCCGAGACGGGTTCGCAGCGCCTCAACCGCGCTGGGACGGCGGAGCTTCGCCCATTCCTCGTCCTTGTTGAAGACATCGACCGCGATCAGGTCGAAGATCATCGGCTCGACCGAATTGAGCGCGGCGATCAGCCACTGGGTGGCGCGCGCCCTGCCTGCTTCGTCGGCCGGCAGCAGCCCCTCGCCGCGCTCGGCAATGCGCAGCGCGATCGCGCCCGATTCGAACAGCTCGACCTCATCGTCCGAATAGGTAGGCAGTTGGCCGAACGGCTGAAGAGCGCGATGCTCTTGTGTCTTGATCTCGGGATGCTCGAGCAGCCGAACCTCATAGGGCTGGCCGACCTCCTCGAACGCCCAGCGCGCGCGGACATCGCGGACCAGGCCCTTGGCGAAGCCGGGGACCTGGCGAAAGGCGGTGATGACAGGGGCGCTCACGCGGCGTCGCCTTGCTTGACCGGCGCGCCGATCGACCAGCTGTGCCCGAACGGATCCTTCACCTGGCCGTAGCGGTCGCCCCAGAACATGTCGTCGATCGG
This sequence comes from Sphingomonadaceae bacterium, assembly GCA_014380205.1. Taxonomy (GTDB): domain Bacteria; phylum Pseudomonadota; class Alphaproteobacteria; order Sphingomonadales; family Sphingomonadaceae; genus Parasphingopyxis. Next base: position 5,394 of record JACMKH010000459.1, on the reverse strand, counting down.
CATCGATACTTCCGCGCCCGCCCCCGTCGCGCGCTCGAACCAGCGGTCGGCGTCGTCTACCTGGAGGTGCAAGGTTACCGCCGCGGGGGCGCCCGCCGCGCCGCCATATTCGGGAAAATCGTCGTTGAGCATCACCGAGCCGCCGTTGATCCTCAGATGCGCGTGCATGATACGCTCGCCGTCGTCGGCCATGTGCGCGGGCATCGCCTCCTCGGCGCCGAAAGCGCGCTTGTAGAAGTCGATCGCCTCGCCGGCGCGCTTGTCGCCGATGGTGAGATGCGGGGTGACGCCATCATTGGGCCCCTGATCGGGATTGCGTTCCATTTTTCCTCTCCTCCTCTTCTGACGATGCCTGCGCGCGCCGGTCAGCTCGCTCCGACCCGGTGCAACCGCAGCGGCTTGGTCTTCTCGCGCGCGATGACGCCCTTGGCTTCGAGATCGAGCTGGACGGCCTTGCCCCACCAGCCGGCCTTCGCGCCGTCCGGGAACAGGCTGTCGGGCAAGTGCGCAAGCACGCCGCGCTGCATTTCGGCGACGGTGATGCCCGGCGCGGCGGCGGGCAAGACCTTGAGCACAGCCTGCTTCATCGCCTCGTATTTACCGGCGTCGAGGTTCGTTACCGAACCGGGGCTCATAATATTTTGAACGACCACCTTGGTCATGTCAGGCCTCCTCAAGCGCGCTCGCGCCCCGCTCGGCGGCGGCGGCATCCATCCACATCACTTCCCAGATGTGGCCGTCGGGATCCTCGAAGCTGCGGCCGTACATCACGCCGAAATCCTGTGTCGGCGTCGGATCGAGCGTGCCGCCCGCATCGCCGGCCCGCTTTACCAGCGCATCGACATCCTCGCGGCGGTCGGCCGAAACGCAGATCAGCACCTCGCTCACCTCGCGCGCGTCGGCGATCTTCTTGGTGGTGAACTCGCGATATTTGTCGTGGGTCAGCAGCATCGCGAAGATCGTCTCCGAGAAGACCATGCACGACGCCGTTTCGTCGCTGAAAGCGGGGTTCTTCGCGGCGCCGATCGCTTCATAGAATGTCGTCGATTTGGCGAGATCGGCCACCGGCAGGTTGACGAAAATCATCTTGGGCATGGTCTCTATCCTATGCGTGCGGGCTCAAGACGCCTGGGCGCCGTAATCGAGCTTGGGATACCAGTCGGTTCCGCGCCCGCCCGGCGTCCAGTCGAGAATATTCCACAGCGGCGTCGGATCGGGGGCGAGGTGCGGGTCAAAGCCCGGATCGGCGGTCTCGGAGCCGCCTTCGGCCGCCCAGAACAGGGGGACCTTGTCGCCCTCGCGTTTCCACACCGCGACGATCGGCCACTCCTCGCCGTCGACCAGTCCATGATAGTCGCGCGTGAAGTCTTCGCCGACGGTCTGATAGAATTTGAGGTGGCTCCACCCGCGCTTACGCGCAAAGGCCAGCTGGCGCTCGACCGGCGAGCGGCCGAGGATCGCGAGCGCCATGCGCTGCTCGATGTCGGGCGCGGGAATGTCGAGCGAGCCGACGAACGAGGTGCACATCGGGCACGCCCGCTCGCGTTCAGGGCCATACATCCAGAAATAGGTGAAGAGCGTGTCGTGCTCGCCAAACAAGTCGACTAGGCCAACCTCATTTCCCTCGGCATTGAGGAAGCGATAGTCTTTCGCGACAGGGCCCGGCGGGAGCGCGCGGCGCTGCTCGGCCACACGCTGAATTTGGCGGCGCAGCTCGATCTCCTCGGCAAGCAGATCCATCCGCGCGGCGCGATAGCCGGCGCTCTCGCCCGGCTGACGCATCTTGCTCGCCTCGGCGAGATCGCGCGCGGGCTTGAGCGTCTCCGAGCGGTCCAATGTGGCGGTGTCGTTCATCGCTATGTCCTTTTCAATCGCGATCGGGCGCGCCGAGCGGGAAGAATTTGCGATAGGGCCGCGCCTCGTCGACCGCGCGCGCGAAAGAGGGGCGCGCGAGCAGGCGCGCTCGATAGGCCTTCACATTGGCGAACTCTTCATCGATCGGATGCGTCCAGTCGGCGTAGAACAGGAAGGGGCCAGCGGCGCAGTCGGCAAGGGTGAACTCGTCTCCGCACGCCCATTCGCGCCCCGCCATCCGTGCGTCGAGCCACCGATAGGCAATCTCGAGCATCGCCCGCGCCTCGGCGACCACCTGCGCGTCGCGGTTCGCCTCCTCGCGCATCGCGTCGAAGATGATCTTCATCTGCGGCGTCGCGACATAATTATCGAAGAATCGGTCCATGAAGCGCACGTCGAGCGCGGCGCGCGGGTCCTCGGGGATCAGCCGCACCGGGCCGGGATGATGGAGCATAAGATGCTCGACGATGATGCTCGCCTCGGCGATCGTGCGTTCGCCATCGATCAGCACCGGGAATTTTCTGAACGGCCAGACCGCCTCGAGCTCCGCCATGGTCTCGGGATTTTCGGGGTCAAGCATGCGAAGCTCGAAGCGCGTTTCGTTCTCGTAGAGCGCGATCAGCGCCTTCTGACAGTAGGACGAGAAGGGGTGCGCGTAGAGCTTCAGCTCCGTCGTTTCCGGCATCGACGCCCGCACGGCGGGGCGCGTCGCTTCGTCGATATCGGCCATTCCACGCTCCCTTCGCGAATCACTGTTTGACGCTGATGCCCGTTCGAGTTATATAATGCAACTGTGAAGTTAAGAAAAATAACAGATGTGCCGCGAGCCGGTGTAAAACGGCGTTATGACGACGCCTGCGGCACTGCGCATGCGCTCGATCTGGTCGGCGAGCGCTGGGCGCTACTCGTGATGCGCGAACTCATGCTTGGGCCCAAGCGATTCGGCGATCTTCGGGGCGACCTGCCCGGAATCAGCGCCAACACGCTCACCCAGCGGCTGGAGAGCCTCGAGCAATCGGGGCTGCTCGTTAGACGGCGACTCCCCCCGCCCGCTTCGGCGCAGGTCTATGAGCTCACCGAATGGGGCTATGAGGCCGAGCCGATCGTCCAGTCGCTCGGCAAATGGGCCGCGAGATCGCCCGCGCACGACCCGACGCTGCCGATCAGCGCCACCTCGATCATGCTCAGCTTCCGCACCATGTTCGACGCGGAGCGCGCGAAGGGGTTGCGCGCGGACATCGGCTTCCGCTTGGGCACCGAGAGTTTTCGGGGGAAGATAGAAAGAGGCGTCTTCCGCGTCGGCCGCGGCGAGGTGGAGGGCGCCGACGTGATCTTTACCGGCTCACCGCTGGCGCTGGCCGCTGCGGTCTACGGCCGTCAGCCGTTCGAGTTGCTCGCGCCGGCGCTGACGGTCGAAGGCGACCGCGCGCTCGCCGAACGCTTCACGACACTGTTTCCGCTGCCCGAGAAGGTTGCGGCGGAGCCGCGCTAGCGCCGAGGCCGAACACGCGCGCCAGTGAGCGGTCGAGCATGAGCAGCTGCCAGAGCAGGCGGCCGTGGTCGCGCTTGCCCGATTTGTGCTCGGACGCGACGCGGGCGAGCGCGGCCCGGTCGAACCATTCGGTCCGCGTCAGCGCCGAGCCCGAGGCGATCGCGTCGGCCTCGTGCGCGAGGGGCCCCCGGAACCAGGCGCCGATCGGGGTGACGAAGCCCATCTTGCGGCGGTGGAGAATCTCGTCGGGGAGGTAGCGGCGCATCGCGCGCTTCAAGAGCCATTTGCCCTCGCCGCCGCGCACCTTCATCCGGCGCGGCAACCGCGCGGCGAACTCGACGAGGCGGTGATCGAGCAGCGGCTCGCGCGCTTCGAGGCTCACCGCCATGCTCGCGCGATCGACCTTGGTGAGGATGTCGCCGGGGAGCCAGATTTTGAGATCGGCATATTGCGCGGCTGAGAGGCCGTCGTCGGCGGGAGCGGTCTCGATCGCGCGGACGTAGCGGTCCTCGGCGCGGTGGCCGCCGAGCGAGCGCGCGAAATCGGGGGCGTAGAGCGCGTGGCGCGTCTCCTCGGGGGTGACGCCGACCGAGCGAGCGTATGCCTCGCCCGAGGAGAGCGCGAGATTTTGCAGCGTCGATTTTGCGCGCAGATATTGGGGCGCGCGATCAAGCTTGGGGTAGATCGCGCCGAGCCCGCCGTAGACGGCGCGGCGCAGGCCCGACGGCAGCGCGCCACGCAACCGCTCCTCGGCTGCGTGGTAGATCAAGCGGCGGTAGCCCGCGAAGCACTCGTCCGCCCCGTCGCCCGAAAGCGCGACCGTGACCTTCTCGCGCGCGAGCTCGGAGACGCGATAGGTCGGCAGCGCGCTCGCGTCGGCGAAGGGCTCGTCGAAGGCGGCGACGAGCGTGTCGATCAGCCCGAAATCCTCGGCGGCGACGATGCGCGAGCGGTGGTTGGTCGCGAAGCGCTTCGAGACCAGCTCGGCGTGCCGCGTCTCGTCGTGATCGGGCTCGTCGAAGCCGATCGAGCTGGTCTCCACCGCGCCCCGGCTCGCCTCGGCCATCAGCGCGACCACCGACGAGCTGTCGACCCCGCCCGAGAGGAAGGCGCCGAGCGGCACGTCCGCGATCATCCGCGAGCGCACCGCGTCGCGCATCAGCGACACCAGCTCCTCCTCGAGCGCAGCTTCGCTGGCGGCAACGGGCGCGAAGGCGACGTCCCAATATTGGCGAGGCGCGGGAAGCTGCTTACCTTGCTCGGCAAGGATGAAATGCCCGGCGGGGAGCTTGTTGACGCCGCCGACGATGCAGGCGTCGTCGGGGACATAGCCGAAGGCGAGATAGTCCTCGACCGCCTGGAGGCTCGGCTCGACGCGGAGCAGCGGGTGGGCGAGCAGGCCCTTCAATTCGGAAGCGAAGATCAGGCTGCCGTCCGAAAGCTCGGCATAATGGAGCGGCTTCACGCCGAGCCGGTCGCGGGCGAGGAAGAGGGTGCGGGCGTCAACATCGTAGAGAACGACGACAAACATGCCGTGGAAGCGCTCGACGCAGGCGGGGCCCCATTGCCGCCAGCCGTGGAGGATCACCTCGGTGTCGCTCGCGGTTCGGAAGATATGGCCGAGGCCCTGAAGCTCGGCGCGTAGCTCGCGGTAATTGTAGATTTCGCCGTTCTGGATCGCGACGAGCTTGCCGTCGGCGGTCTGCATCGGCTGGTCGCCGGTCTCCAGATCGATGATCGCAAGGCGGCGCTGGCCGAGGCCGATGCCCTGCGCGATCCACATGTCGGCCGCGTCGGGGCCGCGATGCGCCAGCGCGCCGGTCATCGCGGCGAGGCGCGCGGGATCGACCGGCTTGGCCGTCTCGAGGTGAAAGATGCCCGCGATGCCGCACATGGCGCGGCTCAGTCCATCATGCCGGGGATGCGGTCAACCAGCGCCTCGACGCCGCCTGCATCGGCGAGAAACGCGGCGATCACGTCCGAGCCGTCGCGCCCCTCGGCCGAGACGACGACGCCGATCGCGCGCTGGTCGCCGCCGAGCAGGCGCT
>JACMKH010000458.1 GCA_014380205.1 Sphingomonadaceae bacterium | reverse complement strand
GCGCTGGACGAGCGCGTCCTCGGCGTCGCCGGGGCCCGCGGGCCGGCGGCCCATGTCCTCGATCTCGACCGTGAGCGGCGCGCCCTCGCTGAGATCGGCGTTCTCCGCCGCGAGGCCTTCCTGCATCGCCGCCTGGAACACCGCGTCGAGCGCCGCGATCCGCGCCGGATCGCCCGAGCGCATGTCGACCTCGAACCAGCTCTCGAACGGGATCGAGTTGACCGAGGTTCCCCCGCCGATCCGCCCGATATTGTAAGACGATCGCGGGCCCTCGCGCGTCACGGAGAGCGCGCGCTCGTCGAACAGCGCGATCGCACGCGCCGCGGCATGGTGCGGATTGGCCGTGCCGAACGCCCCCCAGCTGTGCCCCCCCGGCCCGCGGAAGGTCACGCGATAGCGGTTCGAGCCGACGCCGCCCGACACCAGCCGGTTCTCCTCGCCGCCGTCGATCGCGATGAAAGCCTCGGGATGATCGGCGCCCTGGCGAAAAATGTGGCGGACGCCGCGCAGGTCGCCGGGCCCCTCCTCGCCGACATTGCCGACGAACAATATCGTCGCGTTGGTCGCGATCTCGGCGGCGGCGATCGCGCGCGCGAGCTCGAGCAGCATGACGAGCCCGCGCGTGTTGTCGCCGATACCCGGCGCGGTGTAGCGGTCCCCCTCGATCCGCACAGTGACATCGGTCTCGGCGGGGAACACCGTGTCGAGATGCGCGGCGATCATCACCGTGCGCGCGCCGGTTCCGGGCCGCCGCGCGATCACGTTGCCGACCTCGTCGATGCTCACCTCGCCGACCCCGCTCGCGCGCAGCATCTCGGCGAAGGCCGCGCCGCGCGCCTGCTCGCCGAAGGGCGGCGCGGGGATTTGGTTGAGCGTGACCAGATCGCGATTCGCGGCCGCGTGCCCCGACTCGATCGTCGCGAACGCGCGCACGACGGCGGGATCGGCGCGGATCACCGCGATCTCCGTGACATGGGGTTCGGACGCCTCGACCGGCGGCTCGGTCTGTTGGGCGTCGGCAGGGAGCGCCGCGACGAGCGCCGCGCAGGCGAGCAGGCGACACAAGGTCATGCGCGGCAATGTCGGCGCTACCGCCGTCCGGGTCAACTCGTCGCCCAATCCCGCTCACCCTGAGCCTGTCGAAGGGCGAGCGCGCGCTGCACGAGCGTCGGGGATCCACGCTTCGACAGGCTCAGAGTGAGCGGGAAAGGTTCGGGATCACCGTCAGCAGCGGCACGCCGGCCGCGATGACGAGGACTGCCGCGTCGTCGCGAACTCGGCGCGGGTGAGCGCGCCCGATCCGTCGCGGTCGGCCCCGGCGAAGCGCTCGCCCGTCGCCACCGCCCATTCCTCGAAGGTCAGGTAATTGTCGCGGTCGGTGTCGAGCCGGCGGAAGGCGGCGGTGCGGCTGCCCATCATCTCGCGCCGCGTGATCGCGTCGTCCTCGTCGCGGTCGTAGCGCGCGAAGCGCTGCTCCTCGCGGGTTTGCGGGGTCGATTGCGGCGGCTCGGGCGGCGCGGGGCCGATTCCGGGTGATGCCATGTTGCCGAGCTCGTCGACACTGACCGGCGCGACCGAGGCCGCCGCGATCGCGCGTTCGCCGCCGTCGTCGGCGCTGCGCCCCCACATCAGCCCGCCGAGCACAAGCAGCAGCGCCGAAGCCACACCCGCCAGGAAACGTCCCATCGCCTCCTCCCCTTTTGCGCCAAGCTAACCCCCGCGCCGCGCGAGGCAAGAGTCATTTGCCCGTGAGGCGCAACCAGAGCATCCGCGCGACGCGGGTGGGCGAACCGCGCGCGCCCAACCTTCCTGTAAGAGCATCGCGGCGCGCGAGCACGGCGAGCGCGCCGAGAGGGTGCAAGTCGCGCGGCCACTGGC
>JACMKH010000457.1 GCA_014380205.1 Sphingomonadaceae bacterium | reverse complement strand
TCCTCGCGGAAGTTGGTCTCGATGATGCCCGAGCGTCCGCCGCCGATCGCGCTCGCGTAGCTGAGGCCGAGGTCGTGGGCGTTGCCGGTCGCGTCCTGGTGGATCGCGATCAGGCACGGGACCCCGCCGCCGCGGACATATTCGGAGCGGACGGTGTGCCCCGGCCCCTTGGGCGCGACCATGAACACGTCGATGTCGGCGCGCGGCTCGATCAGCCCGAAGTGGACGTTGAGGCCGTGCGCGAACGCCAGCGCCGCACCGGGCTTGAGGTTGGGCGCGAGGTCGTCGGCATAGATCGCCGCCTGATGCTCGTCGGGGGCGAGCACCATGACGACGTCGGCGTGCGCGGCGGCGTCGGCGTTCGACAGGACGGTGAAGCCCGCCCCTTCGGCCTTGGCGGCGGTCGCCGAGCCGGGGCGGAGTGCGATGACGACGTCGCCGACGCCGCTGTCGCGCAGGTTCTGGGCATGGGCGTGGCCCTGCGAGCCATAGCCGACGATGGCGATCTTCTTGCCCTTGACGAGGCCGAGGTCGGCATCGGAGTCGTAGTAGACGCGCATGGTTTCGTCCTCTGTTCAGCCGTCCCTCGACTGCGCTCGGGATGAGCGGGCGGGGGTGGGTCATGTTCGCGATGAGTTTCCGCTCGTCCCCGGCGCAGTCGAGGGACCTTCAAACCGCCTCCGGCCCGCGCGCGATCGCGACCACCCCCGTCCGCGCCACCTCGACCAGCCCGACCTCGCGCATCAGCGCGATGAAGCTGTCGACCTTCTCGGTCGAGCCGCTGACTTCGAAGACGAAGCTGCGCGTCGTCGTGTCGACCGGCCGGGCGCGGAAGATGTCGGCGAGCCGCAGCGCCTCGACACGCTTCTCGGCCAGCCCGGCAACCTTGACCAGCGCCATCTCGCGCTCGACGTGGGGGCCGAGCGCGGTCAGGTCGAGGACGCGGTGGACGGGGACCAGCCGGTCGAGCTGCGCCATGATCTGCTCGATCACCGCGGGCGGGCCGGAGGTGACGACGGTGATGCGGCTGACGAGATGGTCGTCGGAGACGTCGGCGACGGTCAGGCTCTCGATGTTGTAGCCGCGCGCCGAGAATAGCCCGACGATGCGCGCCAGTACGCCCGCCTCGTTGTCGACGAGGATCGATAGCGTGTGGCGTTCGGCGGGGGCGGACTTCACTTCGCCTGTCCTGTCTCTGGAGCAGGGCTGAACTTCCCTCTCCCCTTGAGGGAGAGGGACAGGCGCGCAGCGCCAGGGAGAGGGGGCACGCCCCTCGCCCCCTCTCCCTGGTCGCGCAAGGGCGCAACCTGTCCCTCCCCCTCAAGGGGGGAGGGAAGAAGGTCACACCAACGCCTGCGCATCTTCGTCCTTCTCGCCCACCGTCTCGTCGCCGTGGAGCACCATATCGGTGTGCGCCGCCCCGCTCGGGATCATCGGGAAGCAGTTCGCCAGCTTCGCCACCCGGCAATCGACCATCACCGGCCCGTCGGCGCTGAGCATCGCGGCGATGCCGTCGTCGAGGCTGTCGGCGTCCGAAATCCGGATGCCGGTCCAGCCGTACGCCTCGGCGAGCTTGACGAAGTCGGGGAGCGCCTCGGAATAGCTTTCGCTGTAGCGGCCGCCGTGGTTCAGCTCCTGCCACTGGCGGACCATGCCCATATATTCGTT
>JACMKH010000456.1 GCA_014380205.1 Sphingomonadaceae bacterium | reverse complement strand
CGCTGGTCACGCGCGACGGCCCGCGCTGGCCTCGCCCGTTCGGGCGCGGCGGCTGATCAGCGGCGGGTATCGACCGGCGGAGGGCGCACGATCCGCGGGCTCTCGACGTTCGCCGCCTTCCATTCCATCGCCATGCGCACGCGCGTGCGGCCCGAGGGGTGGTCGAAGAAGACGAACTCCTCGAACGCGCTCGGTTCGATCTTGCGGTACTCGGAGAGCTTCATCGCGATCGCGGCGAAGCCGTCGGGCTGGCGCGCGGCGTCGAGCCCGAAGGCGTCGGCCTGGCTCTCGAAGACGCGCGTCATCGTGTTGAGCACGGGCGTCATCACCAGCAGATAGACCGAGAGGATGATCGCGAACACGGGAACCACCGCCGGATCGTCGACCCCGCGAACGCCCCATCGCTCGCCGCGACGCGCAAGGATGCGCGGCGTTAGCCAGGCGACGACGAACAGGCCGAGACCCAGGATCGCGGTGATGTATGCGACGCCGATGATGACATGGTTGAGCACATAATGGCCGAGCTCGTGGCCCATCACGGCCTCGACCTCGGCGGGGCTGGTGCGCTCGAGCAGATTGTCGTTCAGGGAGATGCGCATCGTCCCGAACAGTCCCGAGACATTGGCCGAGATGCGGTCGTGCTGCTTCGACTGATCGAACACGAAGACGTCGCGCGCGGGAACGTCATTCGCCTCCGCCATCGCGAGGATGCGGTCGCGCAGCGGCCCCTCGGCCATTGGCGTGTATTCGTTGAACAGCGGCGCGATGAACACCGGCGCGATCACCGCGGCGATGACGATGAATATGAAGACGACGCCCGTTCCCCAGGCCCACCACCAGCGCGGCGCGCGGCGGATCACCGCGAACAGCGCCATCAGGAACAGCGCCAGCCCGACGATCGCGACGCCGAGCGCGATCGCCTGTTCGCCGAGCCATCCGGTGAAGGAGAGGTTCATCAGCCCGTATTGCCCCTCGCGGACGAAGTCGGTGTAGATCGTCCAGGGCAGCACGATCAGGCTCGAGATCACGATGTAGGGCACGGCGTAGATCGCGGGAACGAGCCAGCGGCGCCGCGCGATCCGTTCGCCGAGCGCGCGGAAGCGCGCCGACAGGCCCGAGCGGAGCAGGATCCATTCGGCGACGATCGCAACCAGCGTTCCCCACAGGAGCAGCCAGTAGCCGCCCTCGAAATAGGCGTCCGAGCGTTCGCGCGCGGGGCCCGCGAGCGTGTCGAGATAGGCGCGCGTCGCGGCCTCGACATCGAAGCCCCCCGTCGCCGCCGCCGCCATGCCGGGCATGGCCAGCAGCAACGCCGCCATTCCCCAGCGAAACCCTTTGAAAGCCATTCGCCCGCCTCTGCTCCCGCCACGCCGGACATGATTGTGCCGACCTTGGCGCACGACTAGAGGGCATCGATGCTCGACATGCAATCCGCCTCCGCGACCCCCGCGGTGATCCGCCGCGAGGACTATCGGCCGCCCGACTGGCTCGTTCCCGAGATCGACCTCGATTTCAGGCTCGATCCGGCGCGGACGGTGGTGCGCGCGCGGCTCAAGGTCGTCCGCAACGGCGCGCACGATGCGCCGCTCAGGCTCGACGGCAGGAACCTCACGCTGGTCGAGGTCTTGCGCGACGGCGAGGCGCTGGCTCGCGAGGACTATGCGCTCGACGACGAAGCGCTGATCATCCCGATCGAGGCCGACGAGGCGGTGATCGAGACCGTCGTCGAGATCGCCCCCGCGGCCAACACCGAGCTGATGGGGCTTTACGCCTCGGGGGGCATGCTCTGCACGCAGTGCGAGGCCCAAGGATTCCGCCGGATTACCTTCTTCCCTGACCGGCCCGACGTGCTCAGCCGCTACAGCGTGACGATGCGCGCGGAAAGGACGCGCTATCCCGTGCTGCTAAGCAACGGCGATCCGGGCGAATGCGGCGACCGGCCCGACGGGACGCATGTCGCGAGCTGGACCGACCCCTGGCCCAAGCCCTGCTACCTGTTCGCGCTGGTCGCTGGCGACCTCGCAGCCAATCGCGACGTCTTCACGACGCGCTCGGGGCGGCGCGTCGAGCTCGCGATCTGGGTGCGCGAGTCGGATCTGCCGCGGACCGCGCACGCGATGTCCTCGCTCAAGGCGGCGATGGACTGGGACGAGAAGAGCTACGGCCGCGAATACGACCTTTCGCGCTTCAACATCGTCGCGGTCGCCGACTTCAATTTCGGCGCGATGGAGAACAAGTCGCTCAACATCTTCAACTCGCGCTACATTCTCGCCGATCCCGACACCGCGACCGACGGCGATTACGACGCCATCGCGGGCGTCGTCGCGCACGAATATTTCCACAACTGGTCGGGCAACCGCGTCACCTGCCGCGACTGGTTCCAGCTCTCGCTCAAGGAGGGCTTCACGGTGTTCCGCGACCAGCAGTTCTCCGCCGACCAGGGATCGGCGGCGGTCGCGCGGATCGGCGAGGTTCGGGCGCTGCGCGCGGCGCAGTTTCCCGAGGACGCGGGGCCGCTCGCGCATCCCGTCCGACCCGAGAGCTATATCGAAATTTCGAACTTCTACACCGCGACGGTCTACAACAAGGGCGCCGAGCTGATCCGGATGATGCGGACGATGCTCGGTCCCGAGGCGTTCCGCAGGGGCGCCGACCTCTATTTCGCGCGACACGACGGCGAGGCCGCGACCTGCGACGATTTCGTCGCCGCGATGGAGGAGGCGAGCGGCGTCGATCTCGGCCATTTCCGGCTGTGGTATGCGCAAGCCGGGACGCCCAAGGTCCGCGCGACGCTGAGCCACGAGCCCGCCAGCTCGCGCGCGATCTTGAGCCTCGCGCAGGCCGTGCCGCCGACGCCGGGGCAGAACCGCAAGCGGCCGATGGCGATTCCCCTCAGGATCGCGCTGATCGGCGAGCTTTCGGGCAGGACGATCGGCGGCGAGCAGCTCGTGCTGATGGATCAGCCTTCGGAGGAGATCGTCTTCGAGGGGATCGGCGAGGCCCCCGTGCTCTCTATCAATCGCGGCTTCACCGCGCCGGTCGCGCTCGAGACCGATCGCGACGCAGACGATCTCGCCTTCCTCTCGGCCAACGACGACGACCCCTTCGCGCGCTACGAGGCGATGCAGCAGCTCATGCTCGAGACGATGGTCGCCGCGATCGCGGGCGGGCGCGGCGATCACGCGCCGGTGATCGAGGCGGTGCGGCGCACGCTCGACGACGAGATGCTCGACAAGGCGTTCGTCGCCGAGGCGGTGCTGCTGCCGAGCGAGGCGTTCATCGGCGACCAGATGGCGGTGGTCGATCCCGAGGCGATCCACTCCGCGCGCGAGGCGCTGCGCGGCGATCTCGGGCGCGCGCTCGATGGGGAATGGCGAGTCGCGCACGCGGCGTCGCGCGCCGACGGCTATGAGCTGACCCCCGCCGCCAAGGGGCTG